>CAMDCC010000084.1 GCA_945889545.1 Bifidobacterium breve
CGGGCTCGAGATCAAGGTCGACGACGGCCAGGTCACGCGCATCCGGCCCGACCGCGACGACGTGTGGAGCAAGGGCTACATCTGCCCGAAGGGCACCACCCTCGGTCATCTCCACCACGACCCCGACCGCCTGCGCGCACCGATGGTGCGCGACGGCGCCGACTGGCGTGAGGTGTCATGGCGCGAGGCGTTCGCGCGCTGTGACGAGCTGATCCGCAGCGTCATCGACACCCACGGGCCCGAAGCGCTCACGGCGTACATCGGCAACCCGACCGCCCACAACTTCTCGCTCGGCCGCTACGTGGGGCTCTTCATGGGACTCGCCGCGATCAAGATGATCTATTCGGCCGGCACGGTCGACCAGTGGCCGAAGAACGTGGCCTGCGCGCTCATGTACGGGAACATGTGGCAGATCCCGGCGCCCGACGTGCCGCGCACCGACCTCTTCCTCGTGCTCGGCGCCAACCCGCAGGCGTCGCAGGGCAGCCTGCTCGCCTGCCCCGATCTGCTCGGCGAGATCGAGCTCATCCGCAAGCGTGGCGGCAAGACGATCGTGATCGACCCGCGCCGCACCGGCACCGCCGACAAGGCCGACGAGTGGATCCCGATCGTGCCCGGCACCGACGCTGCGCTCCTGCTCGCGATGGTCAACGTCCTCTTTACTGATGGTCTCGTCGACCTCGGGCACCTCGACGGGATCGTCGACGGCGTCGACGCGGTCGCCGCCGCCTGTGAGGGCTTCACGCCCGAGTCCGTCGCCGACACCTGCGGTGTGCCGGCCGCAACGATCCGTCGCCTCGCCCACGACGTCGCCGCCGCGCCGAGCGCGGCCGTCTACGGGCGCATCGGACTCTGCAACCAGGAGTTCGGCACCCTCGCGTCGTGGCTCATCGACGTGGTGAACATCCTCACCGCCAACTTCGACCGGCCGGGTGGCTTGATGTTCGGCAATCCGATCGCGTGGTCGTTGGCGTCGTTGCCGAACCCGCAGTGGGCCGACGGCTACGAGTTCGGGCGCTGGCGCAGCCGCGTGCGCGGCGCGCCCGAGGTGCTGGGCCAGGTGCCGGTGTCGTGCCTCGCCGAGGAGATCGCCACGCCGGGCGACGGCCAGATCAAGGGCCTCATCACGATCGCCGGCAACCCGGCGATCTCCGCGCCCGACGCGGCGCGACTCAGCGACGCGCTCCCGATGCTCGAGTGCATGATCAGCGTCGACAACTACCTCAACGAGACGACGCGCCACGCGCACGTGATCCTGCCCGGGCTCTCCGCGCTCGAGCAGCCGCACTACGACGAGCTGATCTGGATGTGGGCCACGCGCAGCGCGGGCAACTACTCACCGCCGGTGTTCCCCCGCGACGACCGCCCGCACGAGTGGGAGATCCTCACCCGACTCGGTGCGATGGTCGCCGGCATGCAGCACGACGAGATCGACGTGCGCACGCTCGACGACGGCTACTTCTCCGCGCTCGCGCAGGCGAAAGGCCTCGACGCCAACGAAGTGCTCGCCCAGTACGCGGGCACGGCGTATGAAGGTGGTGGCCCGGAACGGCTGCTCGACCTCACGATCCGCACCGGCCCGTGGGGCGACTGGTACGGGCGCGAGCCAAACGGTCTCACGCTCGAGTCGTTCAAGGAGCAGCCGCACGGCATCGACAAAGGCCCGATGGTCCCGAGGCTCCCCGACATCCTGACCACGAAGTCAGGAAAGCTCGAGCTCGCGCCGGAGTACATCACCGCCGACGTGCCGCGCCTCCGCGCACGACTCGATCGGGCGAGCAACGGACTCGTGCTCATCAGTCGACGCCACCTGCGCTCGAACAACTCGTGGATGCACAACGTGAAGGTGCTCGTGAAGGGCAAAGATCGCTGCACGCTCCTCGTGCACCCCGAAGATGCCAAACGCACAGGAGTCGTCGACGGTGGCCTCGCCCGCGTGAGCTCGGGGGCTGGCACCCTCGACGTCCCGGTCGAGGTGAGCGACGAGATGATGCCCGGCGTCGTGAGCCTCCCCCACGGCTGGGGTCACGACGTCGAAGGCGTCCGCATGTCTGTGGCCCGCGAGCACGCCGGCGTCAACAACAACGTCCTCGCCCCCGGCCACTTGGTCGACGAGATCTCCGGGAACGCAATGGTGAATGGCATCCCCGTCGAGGTCGTGCCCGTCTGAGGACCAGCGGTGGCACCCGTCAACCTCAGACGGGATACTTCGGAGTGGCCACTGTTGCGCAGCCGCCTGACGGCTCACGAGGCTTGCGGCAAGACCCGCTCACCTGAAGACTGGTCCGCGAACGCACTTGTACAGCGGCACGTCTCTCGACTTCATTGACCACACACAGCGCGAGCAAATCGCTGGGCAACTCTCCGACAACTACTTCGAGCACTTTCGTTACCGAGCTTCCGAGAGCGAAGTCCGGTCGTGGCAGAACTCGCTCGTGCGCATGGCGTCGGTCTTTGAACTTGCGGACCTCCGAGACCAGGGGGTCATCGTCGAGTATCAGCTTCCACTCACCTCGAAGCGTCTCGACGTGATGGTGACCGGGCACGGATCTGAAGGGGTTCCGGGCGCGGTCATCGTTGAGCTCAAGCAGTGGGACCGAGTCGAGTCATCGACAATCGACGAGTGCGTCGCAACGTTCGTTGGTGGCCGCGTCCGCGATGTCCTGCATCCATCGCGCCAAGCAGGCGACTACCAGCAGTACCTCATGGATACGCACACATCCTTTTCGGGTGGAGGCATCGTCTTGAGGTCATGCGGCTACCTCCACAATCTGCATCGAGATCATGCCCAGGAGATCTTCGACGAAAAGTTCGAAACGCTCGTGCGTCAATGCCCACCTTTCACGCTTGACGACATCGACGATTTCATTCCGTTCCTCAGCAACACCGTTGGCGAAGGCGGTGGGGCAGATCCACTCCGCGAGGTTCTGGAAGGTTCGTACAGACCACACCGCCGCTTGCTCGAACACACCGCCTCGGTGATTCGTAACGAACCGGCATTCACCCTGCTCGACGAGCAACGCGTTGCCTTCAACCACGTCTTGGCTCTCGTGCGGGCGTATGCGCTTTCGAATCGGGGGACGGCGGTCCTCATCCGAGGTGGCCCGGGTACTGGGAAGAGCCTGATCGCGATCAATCTCTTGGCTGAGATGGCAGCGCAGGGCTACGTATCGCTCCACGCAACCGGTTTGAAGGCATTCACCGAGAACCTGCGAAAGGTGGTCGGGCGACGCGCGGCGAGTCAGTTCATCTACTTCAACTCATTCTCGAGTGCGGAGCCGCATTTGATCGACCTCCTTGTGCGTGACGAGGCGCACCGAATTCGGGAATCGAGCAACAACCGGTTCATGAAGAAGGAGGACCGTTCAGACAAGGCCCAAGTCGAGGAACTGATCGATGCCTCGAAAGTCTCGGTGTTCCTCATTGACGACATGCAGGTCGTTCGTCCTGGCGAGGTGGGCTCTTCGGACCTGGTTCGGGAAGCCGCCGCTGCCCGGGGAATCACCGTGGTCGAGCATGAGCTCGAGGATCAGTTTCGGTGCAATGGCTCTGACTCGTACATCCAATGGGTCGACAACACGCTCGACCTGCGCCGCACGCCCCACGTGCTGTGGGAGCGCAACGACCCATTCGATTTCGATGCGCTCGACACACCTCAGGAATTGGATGCGCTGATCAGGTCGAGGGCTGCAGAAGGCGCGTCTGCCCGTCTCGTCGCCGGGTTCTGCTGGCCGTGGAGCAAGCCCAACTCCGACGGCAGCCTCGTCGAAGACGTGACGATCGATGGATGGTCCCGGCCGTGGAACGCCAAGGCCGAAGCAGGTCGTTTGGCGCCTGGGATTCCGAAGAGCAACTTCTGGGCCTCGGACCCTGCGGGACTTGATCAGGTCGGGTGCGTCTACACGGCCCAGGGCTTCGAGTTCGAGTACGTGGGGATCGTCTGGAAACGAGATCTTGTGTATCGGTTCGACGAGGGCTGGGTCGGTCAGCCCGAGTACAGCCACGACTCCATCGTCCGGGGATCTGCGAAGAAGTCAGCGGAGCGCTTCACAACTCTCGTGAAACACACCTACCGGGTGCTCCTCACACGAGGTCTCAGCGGCTGCTACGTCTACTTCGAAGACGCGCAGACTCGCGACTTCGTGCTCTCCCGGACGGAACGGTGACCGCGCCCGATCTCGAAGTGTTGCGTGATCGGTTGCGCGCGTTCGCCGAAGCACGCGATTGGGTGCAGTTCCATGATCCCAAGAACCTCTCGATGGCACTCGCGGTCGAAACAGCTGAACTGCTAGAGATCTTTCAGTGGCTCACGCCTACTGAGGCGATAGCGATCATGGCCGATGAGGAGCAGGCGCGCGCGGTGTCCGACGAGCTAGCGGATGTCCTGATCTATCTAGTGCGTATCGCAGATGTCCTCGACGTAGAACTGACTCGCGAAGCGCACGCCAAGATCGATCGCAACGAGAAACGATTCCCGCCCCTCCGCGAGTAGAACTATCCCTTCTCGGTCCCCACGATGCCCACGAACGACACCATCTCGCCGGGGTAGCCGCCGAGGTTGTGGACCAGGCCGAGGCCGCGGTCGGCGTGCTTGATGCGCCGCTCCTCCGGGGCTTGGCCGGTGAGCTGAAGCCAGTTCTCGAAGAACATGCGCAGGCCCGACGCGCCGACCGGGTGACCGAACGACTTGAGACCGCCGTCGGGGTTCACCGGCAAGTCGCCCTCGAGGTCGAAGGTGCCGTTCAGCACTTCCTTCCACGCGGTGCCGCGCTCGGCGAAGCCGAGGTCTTCGTAGATGAGCAGCTCGGCTGGCGTGAAGCAGTCGTGCACCTCGGCCATCGCGAGTTGTGAGCGCGGGTCGGTCACGCCGGCCTGCTCGTACGCGTCGCGTCCGGCCTGCTCGATCTCGGGGAAGTGCGTGTAGTCGTAGCTGGGGTCGGTGTTGCCGGTCGCGTCACCTGAGATGAACTGGAGGCCCTTGATGTACAGCGGGGTGTCGGTGTACTTGTGCGCGTCTTCGGCCCGCACCACGATCGCCGCCGCGCTGCCGTCGGCCACACCCGAGCAGTCGTACACACCCAGGGTTCCGGCCATGAGCGGCGCGTTGCAGATCGTGTCCATCGTGACTTCCTTGCGGAACTGCGCCCGCTCGTTGCGCGCACCGTTCTGGTGGTTCTTCCACGCAATGCGGGCGAGCACCTCACGCATCTGCTCGTCGCTCACGCCGTACTTCTTGCCGTAGGCCGGCGCGCACATGGCGTACATCGCGGCCGCGGCGAGCGTGCGGTTCGTGCCGTCGGTAGACGGGCCGCCGCCGCTGGCTAGGCCCTGGTAGCCCGGGTCCTTCACCTTCTCGACGCCCACGGCCATCGCCACGTCGTACGCGCCGCTCGCCACCGCGTACATCGCGTTGCGCATCGCCTCCGAGCCGGTGCAGCAGTAGTTCTCGACCCTCGTGACGGGCTTGCGCATCTCGAGCGGACGGCTGAGCGTCTGGCCACCGCTGCCCATCGCGGTGCCGAGCCAGTACGCGTCGATGTCGTCCTTGGTCAGGCCGACGGAGTCGAACGCCTCCTGGGTGGACGTCAGCAAGAGCTCGTCGGTGCCCTTGTCCCACTGCTCGCCGAACTTCGTGCAGCCCATGCCGACGATGGCGACCTGGTCCTTGATGCCGTGTGAACCCACGATGGCGCTCCTTGTGTCGATCTAGCCGTTGAAGTCTCTCACCCGCCGCGGAGGGGGCGGGCCTTCCAGAAGTAGTTGTGGATGCTGTCGCCGGTGCCGAGCTTGCGGAACGTCAGCTCCACTCGGTCGCCCATCGCGATCTTCGACGCGTCGAGGTCGCAGAGCTCGAGCGCTGAGCGAGTGCCGTTGTCCATGTCGACGACGGCGTACGTGATCGGCGGGCTCGGCGAGAAGGCGATCCGGTCGATCGTGAACGTGGAGATCGTTCCCTCCACGTCCGACATCGGCACGGCTTCGGCGTCGGCCTTGTGCGGCGGTGCGTGAATCTCCCCCGCCTCGTCCTTCGACGCCACGAACCCGTACTTCCAGTCGGTGACTCGGCCCGCGGCCGCGGCCGAGATGCGCGACGGCTCGGGGCGGCGCGGCCCTTCAACCTCCACCCACTTCCGCCACGACAGGTACTTGCCGTAGGTGACGGGGCCCGACGCACCGATCTGCGTGGCGATCGTGCGTGCCGGCTTCCAGGCCTTGATGGCGTCGGTCGTGCGGAAGATGAGGCAGTCGGCACCGTCTGCAAGAGAGAGGACTGCGATCACCTCTCCGGGCTTGGCCGTCTCGAGCACGCTCGTGAGCAGCAGCGCCGGATGTGCCGTACCGGTCCAGCCAACCGTGGAATCGAGCGCGTCGACGATCTTCTCCTTGTCGACGCCGAGCCGCGGCGTGAGCGCGCGCACTGCACGGGGGTGCGTGCCCGTGACGATGAGGTGATCGATGTCGCCCGCGGAGAGCTCGGCCTGCTTCAGCGCTGCGTTGAACGCCTCTTCACCGAGCGGGAGGTACTTCGTCTCTCCAAAGCGCTCCTCCCAGCTCTTCGAGCGCTTCTCGCCCGGGAGACGCCAGTGATCGATGAACTCCTCGGTCGTGGCCGCGAAGCCGATCGTCTCGGCGATGACCGGCGCGACGTCGTCGGAGCCGACGAGGATCGCCGCGGCGCCGTCGCCACCCGCCGACTCGTCGGCGCTCGTGGGCATGCCGTCGCGCAGGTCGGAGCTCACGACGAGCAGCGGGACCGTCGATCCGATCGCGGCGACGAGCGCGCCCATGCCTGAGCGGACTGCGCCACCGAAGTCGTAGGCCACGGCCTCGCGGTCGAGACGTAGTGCGGCGTGGATCGCCGTCGCGTTCGTCTTGTCGAGATAGGCCGGATTGGCGGTCGCGAACCCGATCCCCTGCGGCCGCGCACCGCCAGCCGACTTCAGGGCGAGGCGCGCCGCCTCCACTCCCATGGTGGTGGTGTCCTCGTCGTAGGAGGCAACGGCGCGCTGACCCTTGCCGCCCCCGGCGCCGAAGGTCTCTTTGATCTGTCCCCGGTCGAGTCGCCAATAGGGGACGTACGCGGCGGCGCTCAGAATTCCCTGCATCCACTTCTTCCTGTCGCTGGTTCTTCATGTCGCTGGGCAGCGCGGGGAGTCTATGACGCCGCTGTCAGATCCTCGGGTGCTCGGTCATCTGGCGTCGGTCGCGCCACCGGCCCTGCAAGAACGCCAGATGCACGCTCCAACCGATCACCGGCACGTCGCCACATCCACCACACCAGTTGACAGGGGCCACATATGTTGGCACCAAGGTCGGCCTGTGGCTGGGAACCACGCCGGCGCCTCGCGCTGGCGACTCAAGGGGTTGGTCGTGCTCGCGCCGGTCGTCGCGCTGGGCATGGCTGCGTTCGTCGTCTCCTCCTCAGGCGCCACGCCCGAATCGCCGGCGACGGGGCGGAAGGTCGAGGCCTCCCCGAGCACGGCGCCTACCAGCACCTCGACCACGGCGTCGCTCCCGCCGGCTGTGAACGAGCCCACGCCGGTCTCCGCCACGTTGCCTGAGCCGGCCCCGACACCGCCGGCTCCTGCGCCGCAGCAGACGATGATCATCGTCTGCGAGTCCACAGTCGTCTCCGACGGCGGCATCGAGACGTCGTCGCAGACCGTGACTCGTGTCCCCGTCGGCACGCCCATCCCTCCGGGGTGCCACATCGGCTGACGCCTCGGCGCGTCAACGCTGAGCCGATGAGCCGCGGTCAGCCAAAGGGACGGCGCGGCCCTACATCTGCTGCTTTCGGTCGAGGACCAGGCCGGCGCCGATCGACTACGCGTGCTCCTCGTCGTGGACCTCGAACTCCCAGATCTGGGGCGGACCGGGAAGGCCCTTGTCGCCGAGGTCGCCGAACGCGGGGAGGAGCGTCCCATCGCGGAACTTCTCCCACGCCGCCTTGGATTCCCACGTGGCGAACACCACGAACCCATCGCCGGTCTCACCTGCGGTGCGGTGCGTCTGTCCCGCCGGCAAGCCACTCGACGGGTGCACAACCGCGACGGTCGCGTCGTACTGCGCCTTGGTCCCGCCCTTGAAGTAGTTCACGATCTCGAACGCCATGTGCAACCTCTTCTCTTGGCACCCACGGTGCGCGGGTGCCGTGTCCGACCCTGCGATTCGCTCGCCACGACCGCGCGGATCACAGAACCTTCACAGATCGCCGCGCCGACGATGACGTTCGGCCTCCATTATCGACACGTCACCAGCCAATGAGCAAGCCGTCGAGCAAGGAGCGATCGATGTTCATCCGCCGCCTCCGCCAGCGCCGCCGGGTTCGACGACGGGTCCGTCGCCGGGTCAACTTCGGCCGAGGCCGTGCAGTTCGCGTCGGGCGGTCCCACGTTCACCGCGGTCGGCGCGATGGGCTCGCAGAGCGGCGCCGGCGGTGGCACCGACAACAGCTCCACCTACGACTGGGGCTTCACCGTCGCGCCGCGCGCCGATCTCTCGCTCAACAAGGTGCGGCTGAGCGGGCCCGACGTCGCCGGCACCACCACGTACCGGATCACGGTGAGCAACGCCGGGCCATCGGCGGCGACCGGTGTGGCGGTCACCGAGCTCGCACCGGCCGGTACCGTGTTCGTATCGTTCGCGTCGTCGCAGGGTGCCTTCGATGACCTCTCGGGAATCTGGACCGTGGGCTCCATCGCGAACGGCGCCAACGCCACGCTTGACGTGACGTACGCCATCCCCCTCGGCACGTTCCCGGCCACGAACTACGCGCAGGTGAGCGCGGTCAACGAGAGCGACCCCAACTCGCAACCGGCCGAAGATCCGCTCGGCCCCGGGAACCCCCCGAACCAGGACGACGAGGCCGCCGTCACGATCACCCTGTCGGCCGACTTGTCGCTCACCAAGACCGAGACCGCGGCGCCACAATTCATGGGCGACAACGCGGTGTTCGACATCGTGGTCTCGAACGCCGGCCCCGACCCCGCGAACAGCGTGCAGGTCGCTGATCTGCTGCCGGCCGGGCTCACCCATGTCTCGCACGTCGCCAGCTCGGGCACCTACGTGCCGGGCACCGGCGTCTGGTCAGGCCTTTCTCTCCCTTCGGGAGGATCAGAAACACTGACCATCACCGCGCGCGTCACTGCGCCGGGCACCATCACCAACACGGCCGAGGTCAGTGCGTCCGGCGCGCCCGACCCCGACTCCACGCCGGGCAACAACAACCCGGCAGAAGACGACCAAGCCAGCGACTCCGTTGTGACAACCGGTGGCTCACTGGGCGACACCGTGTACTTCGACATCAACGGCGACGGCACGCAGGACCCGGCCGACCAGGGCATCCCCGGCGTCGATGTCATCGTCATCGATGCGGGCCCGAACGGCACGCTCGGCGACGGCGACGACGTCACCCTGCCCACGGTGACCACCGACAGCTCCGGCAATTGGACGATCATCGATCTCGGGCCAGGCCCCTACCGGGTGAGCATCGACCCGGCCACGCTGCCGACCGGCCTGGACGATCCCACCGGCGACCCCGACGGGATCGGCTCGGCCAACACCGCCGACGTGACCCTCGCCGGCGGCGAGGCTCTGGACACGGTGGACTTCGGGTACACGGGCACGGCCACGCTCGGCGACACCCTGTTCCTCGACTTCAACGGTGATGGTCTCCCCGATTCGGATGAGGGCATCCAAGGCGTCGACATCGAGATCACGTGGGCCGGTTTCGACAACACGCTCGGCACCGCCGACGACGTGATCTACGCCGTCACCACCGACGCGTCGGGCCAATGGACGGCTGCGGACGTGCCCGCGAGCACCCTCCAGGTCGTCGTCGATCTCACCACGCTCCCGCCGGGCATCGACAACTACGTCGATCCCGACGGCGGCAACGACGGCATCAGCCAGCTGACGATCGCCACCGGCGTGACCGACTTGAACCAGGACTTCGGGTTCATCGGCAGCGCATACGTGGGCCAGACGATCTGGCGTGACGACAACGACAACGG
>CAMDCC010000085.1 GCA_945889545.1 Bifidobacterium breve
GCGAACATCAGACCCGCGTCGCGGACCAATCCCGACCGATCCCTCGATTGGCGGGTCAGCTGGCTCGTCAAGGTGGAGCTGGTATCAGCTCTTTTGGCCGGTGAGGCGGCGCTGCTTGAACTGGGCGCGGATGTAGTCGCGGTTCATCAGCGCGATGAAGTCGATGCTGATCTCCTTCGGGCACGCCGACTCACATTCGCCGTGGTTGGTGCACGAGCCGAAGAAGCGCTCCATCTCATCGACCATCGCGACCACGCGCGACCAACGCTCGGGCTGGCCTTGGGGCAAGAGGTTGAGGTGCTCGATCTTGGCCGCAGTGAAGAGCTGCGCCGCACTGTTCGGGCACGCGGCAACACATGCGCCGCAGCCGATGCACGCAGCAGCATCCATCGCCGCGTCGGCAACTTCCTTGGGAACCGGCGTGAGGTTCGCTTCTTGCGCTGTACCCGTGGGGGCCGTGATGTACCCACCCGCTTCGATGATGCGATCGAACGCCGAACGGTCGACGCAGAGGTCTTTGATGACGGGAAAAGCTGCGGCACGCCAGGGCTCGACGGTGATCGTGGCGCCGTCGTCGAACTTACGCATATGGAGCTGGCACGTGGCGGTGCCGCGCTCGGGCCCGTGCGCACGACCGTTGATCATCATGGAGCACGAGCCGCAGATGCCCTCGCGGCAGTCGTGGTCGAAGGCAACCGGCTCCTCACCCTTGGTGATCAGCCGCTCGTTCAGCACATCGAAGAGCTCGAGGAACGACATGTCGGGGCTGACATCGTCGACCTCGTAGATCTGGAACGCGCCGGAGTCCGACGGCCCACCTTGGCGCCAGACGTTGAGCGTGACCTTCACTTATAAGACCTCTGCGTCGGGTGCGCGTACTCAAACTCGAGCGGCTCCTTGTGGAGCTCGGGCGCAGTGTCGGCGCCCTTGTACTCCCATGCGCCCACGTACGAGAAGTTGTCGTCGTCGCGCATCGCTTCGCCATCTTCGGTCTGGTGCTCGAGGCGGAAGTGCCCGCCACAGCTCTCTTCACGCTGGAGGGCGTCGAGACACAGGAGCTCGCCGAACTCGAGGAAGTCGGCGACGCGCCCAGCCTTCTCGAGCGATTGGTTGAACGACTCGTTCTCGCCGAGCACGCGCACATTGCGCCAGAACTCGGAGCGCAGCTCGGGGATCTCCGCGAGCGCCTTCTCGAGGCTCTCGCGACTACGGGCCATCCCGCAGTGCTCCCACATGATCTTGCCGAGCTCACGATGGAACCAGTCGACCGAGCGTGTGCCCTTCACCGACAGCATCTGGCGCACCTGATCGGCGACGGCGGTCTCGCTCTCGGTGAACACCGGGTCGTCGGTGGGCACGGGATCGCTGCCGAGCAGCGGCGCGAGGTAGTCGCCGATCGTGGCGGGCAGCACGAAGTACCCGTCGGCGAGCCCTTGCATGAGCGCGCTCGCACCGAGACGGTTGGCGCCGTGGTCGGAGAAGTTCGCCTCGCCGAGCACGTAAAGCCCTGGCACGTTCGACATGAGGTTGTAGTCAACCCAGGAGCCACCCATCGTGTAGTGGACGGCGGGGTAGATGCGCATCGGTTGCTTGTATGGGTCTTCACCTGTGATGCGCTCGTACATCTGCATGAGGTTGTCGTAGCGCTCGTCGATCACGTCGCGTCCGAGCCGGCTGATCGCACCGGTGAGGTCGAGGTACACCCCGTTCTTCAACGGGCCGACACCACGACCGGCGTCGACCTCCTTCTTCGATGCGCGGGATGCCACGTCGCGGGGCACGAGGTTGCCGAACGCCGGGTAGCGACGCTCCAGGTAGTAGTCGCGCTCGGCTTCGGGGATCTGCTCAGCCGGTCGGGAGTCGTCGGACTGCGCGGGCACCCAGATTCGCCCGTCGTTGCGCAGCGACTCGCTCATGAGCGTGAGCTTCGACTGGAAATCGTCGCTCGCGGGGATGCACGTGGGGTGAATCTGCGTGAAGCACGGGTTCGCCAGGTACGCGCCCCGCTTGTGCGCGCGCCAGATCGCAGTCACGTTCGAGTTCTTGGCGTTGGTGGAGAGGAAGAAGACGTTGCTGTAGCCGCCGGTCGCGAGCACGACGGCGTGACCGGAGAATGATCGCACCGCGCCGCTCACGAGGTGGCGGGTGACCACGCCGACGGCTTTACCGTCCTTGATCACGAGGTCGAGCATCTCGGTGCGCTCGTGCAGCGTGACGTTGCCGAGATGGATCTGGCGCGCCAGCGCTTGGTATGCCCCGAGCAGGAGCTGCTGACCGGTCTGGCCGCGTGCGTAGAACGTGCGCGACACCTGCGCGCCGCCGAAGGAACGGTTGTCGAGCAGGCCGCCGTACTCCCGCGCGAACGGCACACCCTGTGCGACGCACTGGTCGATGATGTTCACGCTCAGCTGCGCGAGCCGGTACACGTTGGCTTCACGCGATCGGTAGTCGCCGCCCTTCACGGTGTCGTAGAAGAGGCGGTACACGCTGTCGCCGTCGTTGCGGTAGTTCTTTGCGGCGTTGATCCCACCTTGCGCGGCGATGCTGTGAGCGCGCCGCGGCGAGTCGTGGAACGTGATCATCGCGACCTCGTACCCGAGCTCGCCGAGCGTCGCGGCGGCGGATGCCCCGGCGAGCCCGCTGCCGACCACGATCACCCGGAACTTCCGACGGTTTGACGGGTTCACGAGCTTCACGTCGAACTTGTGCTGGTCCCACTTCTCTTCAATTGGTCCCGAAGGAACGTGGGAGTCGAACGTGGTGGCTGTCACGGCCGGACCCCTGCGGTGATGAGGAGCGGGATGGCCACGTTGCCGGTCGTGATGAGACCGGCGAACCCGATGGCGAACGAGCGGCGCCAGGCGTTGTACCGAGGGTTGTTGAAGCCGAGGCTCTGGAACATCGACCACGCCCCATGGAAGATGTGGGTGCCGAGCGCAAGGTTGGCGACGATGTATGCCACGGCGACCGGTACCCGATCGAAGGTGGCGATGAGGTTGCGGTACACATTGCCGCTCTCGAAGCCCGGGTTCACGGTGCCGAACGTGAGATCGAGGAGATGGAAGATCAGGAACAGCAGGACGATGACGCCCGTCCACCGCATGGTGCGTGATGCGAAGCTCGCCGCGGCGTAGTCGCGCGGCGACTTGTACTGCGTGGGGCGAGCGCGGCGGTTGATCATCGTGAGCTGGTAGGCGGCGACGATGTGGATCACGAACGCGGCGAGCAACCCCACTCGCATTAGCCACAGCGCCACCTCGCGTGGCAGGGCGGGCTCACCGAGTCTGCGCAGCCAGTCGGCGTACTCGTTGATGTCTTCCTTGCCGAGGAACACCTTGAGGTTGCCGACCATGTGCGCGAGCACGTAGCCCAGCAACATGATGCCGCTGACCGCCATGAGCCACTTCTTGGCGACCGCCGATCGGTAGAAGGTGACGATGAAGGGCGGCTGGCGACGGGGCGCGTCCGCAGTCGGCGCGCCGCTCAGTTCCCCCGCGACCTTCGTCATCGTTCCTCCGGGCCCCAAGGCCGCGATGTGACGCTAGCGCCGGGTCCTGCCGCAACTCGGATTCGGTCGGGGCGTTGCCAGTGTGTCTGGCGGCGCGTCGCGAGGCCGCTGGTACGCTCCCGCGCCCACCTCCGGCCCAACCCCGCGGAAGGACGCGCACCCATGACCCGACCCGGAACTCTCGGTGAGCTTCGAGCAAGCGGCTGGGTTTCGCGGCCGGTCAAGCAGGAGGTGCGCGAGAACGCGGTGCGCGCCATCTCCGAAGGCCGGTCGGTCGTCGAGGGGGTCGTGGGGTACGACGACACTGTGCTGCCGCAGCTCGAGAACGCGCTGCTGGCGTCGCACGACGTGATCTTCCTCGGCGAGCGCGGGCAGGCCAAGACCCGCATGATCCGCTCGTTGGTCGGGCTGCTCGATGAGTGGATGCCGATCGTGACGGGGAGCGAGATCAACGACGATCCGTACAACCCGATCTCGCACCATGCGCGCATGTTGGTGGCCGAGCGTGCCGACGAGACGCCGATCGAGTGGGTGCATCGCGACCGGCGCTTCGGCGAGAAGCTCGCCACGCCCGACACGTCGATCGCCGACCTCATCGGTGAGGTCGACCCGATCAAGGTTGCCGAGGGCCGTTACCTGTCCGACGAGCTCACGATCCACTACGGCCTCGTGCCGCGCACCAACCGCGGCATCTTCTCGATCAACGAGCTCCCCGACCTCGCCGAGCGCATCCAGGTGGGTCTGCTGAACGTGCTCGAAGAGCGCGACGTGCAGATTCGTGGCTACAAGATCCGGCTCCCGCTCGATCTCATGCTCGTGGCGTCGGCGAACCCCGAGGACTACACGAACCGCGGTCGCATCATCACGCCGCTGAAGGACCGGTTCGGTGCGCAGATCCGCACGCACTACCCGCTCGACGTCGATATCGAGATGGACGTCGTCGAGCAGGAGGCACACATCACCGAGACCGAGGGGCTACGCGTCAGCGTGCCGCCGTTCATGGCCGAGATCGTGTCGGAGATGAGCCAACAGGCGCGCAAGTCGCCGCACATCAACCAGCGGTCCGGTGTTTCGGTCCGCATGTCGGTGGCGAACTACGAGACGCTCGTCGCCAATGCCATGCGGCGCGCGCTGCGCAACGGTGAAGAAGAAGTGGTGCCGCGCGTCAGCGACCTGGACGCGCTCGCGCCGAGCACGGCAGGCAAGATCGAGTTCGAGACGGTCGACGACGGGCGCGAGGAGCAAGTGCTCGACCGCATCGTCAAGGCCGCCGTGCTCGAGACGTTCCGTGCCAACTGCACACCCGAGAAACTCACCGAGCTCGTGGCCGCATTCGACGAGGGACTCATCATCCACACCGGCGACGACGTTCCCGCGGCCGAGTACGCCAAGACCCTGTCGAGCCTTCCGGGGCTGCGCGAGACGCTGGCCGATCTCGAGGTGGCCGAGACACCGGCGGGCGTGGCGTCGGCCGTCGAGTTCGTGCTGGAGGGCCTGCACCTCTCGAAGCGCTTGAACAAGGATGCGATGGGCGGCAAGACCGCGTACCGCGGCAAGGGATAAGGCGTAAGGGGTCTAGATCGAGCTCTGCCGGTCGTAGACGCCGCACGCTTGGTTGGCCAGGCGGTTCACGTTGTCGACCGCCTCCCGCACGTCGGGATCGTCCTTGAGCGAGGGGTCGTCGCCGACGCGTTCCAACGAGTCGAGGAAGACGTCGGCGTCGGCCTGGATGGACTTCGGCGCCGTACGCGCCAGTTCGGCGACCAGCTCGATCTGCCGATCGATGTCGAGCTCGCTCTTCTTCTGTTGGCGTGTGATCTCGTTGTCGTAGTTGTCCGCCGCCCGACAGAACGCCTTCGACGCCGTCGGCGTCGAAGACCCCGAACACGCGCCCAACCCCAACACCACAAGCAAGAGGGGCACGCCGCGTCGCACCTCCAGAGTCTCGCCCGTGCGGCCGCTCCACCCCCAACCCGGCCCACCCCCCAATCCGGCCCCCAAGAACCGAGCAAGTGACGCTTTGCCGCGTATTTGGTGGTGAATCGTCACGTGCTCCGTTTGCGGAGCGCGTTGCGCACCCGGTCGACCACCGCGCGTCGTGAGGACTTCGAGGTGAAATGGAGCACGCGCCAGTCCTCGTCTTCGAGATCCATGTCGCGGACGGGGTCGGCATCAAATGCGGTACGCGTGCCATGAAATTCCCAGCTGTCGTACTCAATGGCGATCTTGTGCGATGGGTAGGAAAGGTCGAGTTTGTACGTGCGGTTCCCAACTCGTACGCGATGTTGCTGCTTCGGCCGCGGGAGTCCGGCCTCAACAAGCCAACGAACGAGCTTGGGTTCTGGATCGGAGTCGCCCGGATCGAACCCGGGCAACCGAGCTTCGAGGATCCCGCGCATGACCGTGCTGCGCCGTCGGCCCTTGTTCGCGAGGTCGAGGAACACTCTCTCCAGTTGCTTGAGCGTCACGAGCTTGCGACGGAGAGCGTCATCGACCGCTCGTTCGATCGTCCAAGGTGGTGTGCCCCACGTGAGATCGCACAACGTTCGGGCCGGCGTGGTGACTGGGATGCGACCGGTGCGCATGGCGTGTGCTCGGCCTGTGACAGTCGTGTCGTGGACAATCACGCCGGGGAGTCGAGCTCGGCGCTGCCGCGGGACGGTGATCTCAAGCTGGTCGGGCGCATCGAAGCCAGCGAAACGCCACAACCATGCAGCCGAGCGGAAGGACGCCATCGCGCCGGCCCCGCCGGCAAGGACTGCGCCAAGCAGTAGCTGCTCCCAGGTTTCTGGCGTACCAGCAGCTCGGAACACACCAGTTCGCACACTCTCCATGCGCTGGCGGCGCAGCTCCCCGTCGAGTTGCCTCCTCGTGAGAAATTGAAGCGCCTGCGCGCGCGTGACTAGTCCTAGCTGTCGGCGTTGGATTCGTCGCATCGATGGGTGGGCCACAGGGCCACGACCGACGCGCGGTCATGGTGTGACGGCCTTGCCTGTCCAGCAAGTGACGCTTTGCCGCGTATTTGGTGGCAAAGCGTCACTTGCTCCGTATGGGGGTACCGTGGCGGCATGTCGATGTTGAGTCGCCGTCGTCGCAAGGAGCGCGACCAGCGCGGGTTCAAGTACTCGGCGTGGGACGGGTCGCAGCGCGGGTTCGACCTCGACGCCGACGCGCTGCTCGACGAGATGACCGACGACCTCCTCTACCACGGCGACCTGCACGCGTCGTTGCGCCGACTCATGCAACAGGGGATGAAGGACCGCAACGGCGAAGAGCTCATGGGGCTGCGCGACATGCTCGAGAAGCTCAAGGAACGTCGCAAGGAGATGCTCGAGAACTACGACCTCGGTGGCGTGTACGAAGAGATCGCCGAGAAGCTCCGCGAGATCGAGCAGCAGGAACGTGAGGGCATCGAGCGTCGCATCGACGAAGCGCTCCAGTCCGGCGACCGTCGCCGCCAGGAGATCATCGACGACCTCGCCAAGGAGCGCCGCGAGCAGCTCGACCAGCTGCCTCCCGATCTCGCGAGCAAGGTGCAGCAGCTCCAGGAATACGACTGGATGGACGACGGCGCGCGTCAGAAGTTCGAAGAGCTGATGCAGGAGCTGCGGGACCAGCTCATGCAGAGCTACTTCAACCAGATGTCTGAAGGCATGCAGAACATGAGCCCGGAGCGCATGCAGCAGATGAAGGACATGCTCAACGAGCTCAACCAGATGCTCGAGCAGCGCGAGCGCGGCGAGGAACCCGACTTCAAGGGTTTCATGGAGCGCTACGGCGAGTTCTTCCCCGGCAACCCGCAGACGCTCGACGAGCTGCTCGAGCAGATGGCGCAGTCGATGGCCCAGATGCAGCAGCTCATGAACTCGATGACGCCGGAGCAGCGCGCGCAGCTCCAGGGCCTCGCCGAGAGCCTCCTCGAAGACATGGACCTGCGCTGGCAGATGGACCAGCTCTCCCGCAACCTGCAGCAGGCGTTCCCGAACATGCCTTGGCAGAAGTCGATGAACTTCCAGGGCGACAACCCGCTCTCAATGGGCCAGATGCCGGGCCTGCTCGACGCGCTCGGCGACATGGATGATCTCGAGCACCTGCTCCGCCAGGCCACCCAGCCCGGCGAGCTCGCCGAAGTCGACGTGGATCGGGCCCGCGAGCTGCTCGGCGACGACGCGGCCCGCAGCCTCGAACGCCTCGCCGAGCTCGCTCGCATGCTCGAGGAAGCCGGCCTCATCGAGCAGCGCGAAGGCCGGCTCGAGCTCACACCGCGCGGCATCCGCGCCATCGGTCAGAAGGCCCTGGGCGACCTCTTCCGCAAGCTCATGAAGGACCGCTCCGGCCGTCACGACCAGGAGCGCACCGGCATCGGCCACGACCAGGCGTACGAGCACAAGCCGTACGAGTGGGGCGATCCGTTCCACCTCAACGTGGAGCAGACCGTGAAGAACGCGATCTGGCGCGCCGGGAAGGGCACACCGGTGCGCCTTACGCCCGACGACTTCGAAGTGGAGCGCACCGAGACCACCACCCGCAGCGCGACCGTGTTGCTGCTCGACGTCTCACTCTCGATGCCGATGCGCGACAACTTCCTCTCGGCCAAGAAGGTCGCGATGGCGCTGCACGCGCTCATCACGAGCCAGTTTCCGCGCGACTACTTCGGCCTCGTGAGCTTCGGACGGGTGGCTCGCGAAGTCCCACCGGAACGGCTTCCCGAGATGAGCTGGGACTTCGAGTGGGGCACCAACATGCAACATGCGATGTTGCTGGCGCGCCGCATGCTCTCCCATCAGAGTGGCACGAAGCAGATCATCATGGTCACCGACGGCGAACCCACCGCCCACATCGAGGGCGACGAGCCGTTCTTCTCGTACCCGCCGGCCCCGCAGACCATCGAAGAGACGTTGAAGGAAGTGATGCGCTGCACGCGTGACGGCATCCGCATCAACACGTTCATGCTCGACGAGAGCTACTACCTGCGCGACTTCGTGGAGCGCATGATGAAGCTCAACCGCGGTCGGGCCTTCTTCACGACGCCCGATACCCTCGGCGACTACGTGCTCGTCGACTTCCTCGACCAACGTCGGAACCGCCGCGCCTCCTGACACGCGCTGAGCGCCGGGCTCAGAATGAGGTCTGGTAGACGAACACGAGCCAGACGAACGCGAGGATGGGGAACACGACCACGAGCACGATGGTCGAGCACCCGACGCTCACTGGTGACAGGACCTGCCACAGCATCCAGAGCACGAACTTCACGCCGGACCTCCATCACTCCACACGCGTCACCAGAGACACAGGTCCGGTCCGACCCCGGGGTCGCCTGGGCGTGACGGATGGGCGTGACGGATCAGGGCTCGGCCAGCGCTCCGTCGTAGGCGGCCAGGGTCCGGTCGTCGAAGCAGACGAACCGCACGAGCTCGATCTCCGGCGGGCCGGCCCGACAGGTGGCGACGGCAATCGCCGTCGCCGGCTCGAGCGGGTAGCCGTAGATCCCCGTGCTGATGGCCGGGAAGGCAACCGAGACGGCGCCGACCTCGGCCGCTACCTCCAACGACCGTCGGTAGGCCGACGCAAGGAGCTCGGGCTCGCCGTGATTCCCCCCGTGCCAGACCGGGCCGACCGCGTGGACGATCCACCGGGCCGGGAGGGCGAACCCCGGCGTGGCCACGGCGGCACCCGTGGAGGTGCCGCCGAGCGCGGCACATGCCCCGACCAGCTCGGGCCCGGCGGCGGCGAAGATCGCGCCGCACACGCCACTGCCGGAGGCGAGGTCGGGGTTGGCGGCGTTCACGATGGCATCGACGGCCTCCATCGTGATGTCGCCGAGCGATGCTTCCAGGCGGGGAGACATGACCGAAACGTACCGCGAGGCCCGGAAAATCAGGGCCGCGCCGAAGAAATCTGGCCAGAAATAGCCTGAAAACGGACAAATGCCACCGGTATCGGCAAGTTCCCCTTGCGCCAGGCCGTCCGGGCGGGTCAGAGTAACACCGTTGTAATTCCACTGGCGTCATACAGAGGGGAGATGCCGGTGAACGTGACCGATTTCATCGAGCTGGTGCATACCGAGGGTGAGGACACCACCCAGCGGTGGCAAGAGCGCGCGAACTGCTTGGGCGTCGACCCCGATCTGTTCTTCCCGGAGCGGGGCGCATCCACCCGAGAGGCCAAGGCCGTCTGCAAGGGCTGCGAGGTGCGCTTCGACTGCCTCGAATACGCCCTCGCCCACGGCGAGAAGTTCGGGATCTGGGGCGGGCTCTCCGAGCGGGAGCGCCGTCGGGTGCGCCGCCAGCGGGCCCTCGAGCGCCGGGCCCGCGCCGTCGGTTAGCCCCTTACCTCAGAGTCGGGCGGCGAGCCGAGCTTCGATCGTCAGGTCGTCGCTGAGGCCGGCCCATTCCCGGAACTCCTCGGTACACCGGGCCAGCTCGGCGCCCGGCAGCAAGCCGACGATCTCCACCCTGGTCACCTCGAAGTCGTCGCGACCGGCCATGAGCCGCACCGCCGAGCA
>CAMDCC010000086.1 GCA_945889545.1 Bifidobacterium breve
AACGCGGTCATGGCAGGGCGCTACTGGGGGATCTGGACCCGTGGGAAGCTTGAGTTGCTCCGCCGATACCTCGAGGCATTCACGACTGCATCGAAACGACAGCGCGAAATCGTCTACCTCGATCTCTTCGGGGGTCAACCGGAGAACTACGACCGCCTGACTGGCGAGCGCTTGTCGGGCTCGCCGGAGATTGCGCTCACGACGCAACCGCCGTTCACCAAGTTGCGGTTCTTCGAGCTCGAGCCGAACGCCAGCGCACTGGAAGCCGCCTTACGCGAGAGCTTTAACGACCGGGATTTCGTCGTCTACCCCGGCGACGCGAATGTTCAGATACACGAAGCGCTTGCGGAGCTCCGGCCCGTGAACTGGGCACCGACGTTCGCGTTCATCGATCCGAATGGTCCAGATACGTACTGGACCACGCTTGAAGCGCTTGCGCGTCACAAGCGTAAGGACCTCACGAAGGTGGAGCTCTGGCTCCTGTTCCCGGCAGCGCTCTTCACGCGGAATCTCCCGGTGGACGGAGCGGCACGTCCGGATGATGAAGCTGCGATTTCTCGGATGTATGGATCTGATCTCTGGCAATTGATCTATCAGCGCCGTGTGGAAGGCCTGATCTCGCCGGGCGACGCGCGTGAGGAATACGTCAATCTCATGCGCTGGCGACTTCAGACCGATCTCGGGTACGTGTGGACGCATCCCCTTGAGGTTCTGAATGAACAGGGACGACCGCTCTACCACATGATCTTTGCAACGGACCATGAGGTCGGTGACAAGATCATGCGTCATCTCTACGCGCAGGCAGCGGTTGAATTCCCCGCGATGCGTGAAGCTGCACGCCAACGACGAGCGCGCGACCGTGAGCGTGAAGCAGGAATCATGTCCCTCTTCGAAGAGGAGTTGGATGTGGACCTGCACGCGCCAGTCGCGCGCGGTGAGCGCTTTTACGAGTACGTACCTCCATGGCCACCGCCCGCAATCAGCGACGCGGATTGAGGTGTGCTCGAGCAATTGTCACGGTCAGGGTTGGCGGGAGCCGCGAGAGTTGGCGATGAGCCGCGCCGCGAGGGCGTCCGCAGCGCGCCCGTCGGCTCGATCGACGAAATGTGCGTAGACGTCCAAGGTCGTCGCTGGGCGCGCGTGCCCGAGCCGGCCGGCGACGAGGCGGATGTCTTCACCCCCGGCGATGAGGGTCGTCGCCGCCCAGTGGCGGAGGTCATGCAGACGCCACTTCGAGTCGATGCCAGCAGACACTCGAGCCCTCGCCCAGATTCGTGTCAGCCAGTCCGGCGAGCACGGTCCGCCGTTCCCGGGCTCCAGACTGATCATCCACGGGCCGAGTTCCGCTCGGAGTGCGGACGCGTGTTCCTTGCATTCGTCTCTCCACGAACCGATGAGGGCGATCGAGTCCGCATCAAGCGTGAGCCGGCGCATCGCGTGCGTCTTCGTCGGGCCAATCGCGATGCTCGTTGGCTTGCGCGTCTCCCGGTTCCCTTCATACACAGCCGTGAGGCTCCGTGAGATGGTCAGGAGGTCGCCGTCCAGGTCCTCCCACTGGAGCCCGGCGAGCTCACCTCGGCGCATGCCGGTCACGGCAGCCAAGCGCAGCGCGAGTCCTGCGAGGAAGCAGTCGGCGTTCGCTGCTTCGATCACCGCGATGACATCTTCGGCGCTCATGGCTCGAACCTGCGGTCGCGCGACACGCGGCGGCGTAGCGAGCGTGACTGGGTTCGATCGCAGCCAACCCCATCTGACGCCTTGGCCGAGGGCACGGCGCAACATCGCGTGGTAGTTCCGAATGTTCGCGGCGCTCGTGCCACCCGAGTACAGGCTCGTGTACCAACGGTCGAGCGACTCCGTTGTCAGCCTGTCGAGCTGCGTCCCACCGAGAGCCGTCCCGGTGATCATCCGGATGCGTGAGCGATAGCCGCGCGCGGTCGAGATCGACCAGCTCGGCTCGCCGTGCGAGTACCACGCGTCGAGCAGATCCTTGACGGTCCGCGCTGTGGTGGTCGGCGCGCCGACGTCGCCCTCGGCTTCCATCTCGGCGGCTGCGGTGAGTGCCTGACGCTTCCCGCCGCGGAGGACGCGCGATCGCTGTCTCTTGCGACCGCTGACCGGGTCACGGCCGAGATAGACGCGGACCTCCCACACGCCGGGTTGGCGCTCTCTGATCGTTGCCACTTGCATCCCTTCCTCGAAAGGTAGGGACGCGGTAGGGATGACCGGGTGACATCGGCGGTGTGCTGACGCAGATCATTGCTGTGACCTGCGAAAACACTTGCGCCCCCGGCAGGATTCGAACCTGCGCACACGGTTTAGGAAACCGATGCTCTTTCCCCTGAGCTACGGGGGCGGGGGATGGAGAAAAGGTGGCACAAAACTCGACGCCTCGTAGCCATCGGCGTGCTCGGGTGAGGGTAGCGGGGCGTGATCGGTCGCGGTGAGCCCGCGAGGGCGCCGGAACATGCATTGCGACGCGCCGAAGTCCCCGTTCGGTCCGAAGCTCCGGCTGGCTCAGGCGGCGAGTGCGGTGGGGTGTCGTCGGCGGTGGCGGTGGAGCGCGAGGCCGTTGACCATGAGCGCGTAGCCCAGCAGGTTGAGGAGCTGGCGCTGGTGGCCCACGGAGTGGGCGCGGCGGAGCCAGAGGGTGTCGTCGAGGTTGCGGTTGATGCTCTCGGCGTCGTTGCGGCGTGCGTAGAGCCGCGCGAAGTCGGGGTCCGTCGGCGCGATGACCCGGACGTTTTCGGTCCGGTTGAGCTTCCGTGCGGCGTCTTCGGGGGTGCCGTGGAGCCGGACCGTGATCGTCCCTCCACCGAACCGTTCCGGGAGTCGGTAGTCGTTGTACCAGCGGTAGCGGCCGGACTTGTCGGCGTTGCGGTGGGTCCGCACGCGGGCGAGCTCGGTGAAGTGGACGTCGCCGCGGTCAGTGAGTTCACCGAGTCCTACCGCGCCGCCGCGGGCGTACACCTCGACGTCGCGGCGGGTCCCGTTGGGGAGGGTGACGGTCTTGGTCTCGAGTCGGGTGCTCTTCTCGACTCGCCGTCCGTCCTTGCGTCGGGGCTGTTTGACGCCGGCCTTCGCCGCGGTGACCCGGTTGACCGGGATCAAGCCAAGGTCGCGAAGCAGAGTCTGGTGGTGCACCCCGCGTAGTGCGGTGTCGTAGATCACGCCCTGCGCGCCGGGCACGAGGGGCGCGACGCGGGTGAAGCACTCCATCGCGGTCTTGGCTTCGCCGCCGTGGTTCGGCACCCAACCGACATCGAGGATCACGCGCCCATGCACGTTCTCGTTGCGTGCGGCGACCAGCACGAACTTCGTTCCCCACGCGGTCTCGCCGTCACCTTGGAAGTGCAGTGCCGCGTCGGGCTCGAACCGTTTGGCGAGGATCTCGCCGGTCTGCGTGTCGACCCGGATGTCGCCCGGCTGGGCTTTGTAGAGCGGCGTGACCACCTTGCCGTCGGCGTGGAGCATCCGGGTGAGGTCGGGATGGGTCCACGAGCCCGACCCGCCAGGATCGATCAGTCCAACCTCTCGGGCCTGGCCCGTCGCGAGTTCACGGTGCCGCACGCCGAGTGCTTCGAGGATGTCGGGGCGGGCGAGGTAAGTAGTGCGACCGTAGAGGTAGTGATGCCTGCGCATCGGAGATTCGGGCAGCCACCTCGAAGGGTCCTTGGGGAAGCGTTCGTGAACCAGACGCCGCACGAAGTTCCACACCACGGGATGCCGGAGTTCGGCTTCGACCTGGCGGGCGCTCTCGTAGACGGACAGCAACGCCTCGTAGACGATCCACATGAACACTGGGTACTGACGGCGCCGTCCTCCCCGACTGCGGTCCGGCTCGGGGATCAACGCCGCGAGCTCGTACACCGCAGGGTTGCGCAAGATCGCCTCGACGCGTTCCAGGGCAGAGACGCCTGGAGGGCCGTTCACTGCTCGCCCCCAGTGGCGCGCCAGTCGAAGCCGATCAAGCGGACGGCGCTGTCGAGACTGCGACAGCCAAGCGCCCGGGCTACCGCCTCGATCCGCCCCGTGTCGGCAAGCACACGCGCGCCGGCCCACGCGGCAACCGAAACCGGGCGAACGTCGCGCTCGGTCCCGAGGCCGGCGCGTCGGAACGTCTCGCCGATCGCCTGGCATGACGAGGCCTGACGGCTCTCGGCCGACCCGTCGGCGCCATAGATGAGCAAGGCGGACGGGTCAGCGTCGCGCCCGAGGTCCCGTACCCGCCGTTCGAGTTGCACCCCGCCCCAGTCTGAGAGACGACCCCAGCGCGCCTCGGTGCGCGGTGAACCATGGATCCATACGCGCGCTTTCTCGAGATCCAAGTCAGTGACCCGAAGATGTGGAAGCTCGGCCGTGCGCGTGGTTGCTTCCCCGAGCGCCCATGCTGCTGCGAGACGCGTGCTGGTCAACGAGTGCAGCGCCGCCGTCCGGCACAGCGCGACTTCTTCATCGGTGAGCGGACGCGCCGTGCTCTTCGATCGAGGTGGGAGGGCCACGTCAACCGTCGGATCGCCCGTAGCCAACCCGAGTTCCCGCGCGGTGCGGAATAACAACCGGACCGCCGAACGACGAAGGTGGCGCGTCGCGATCCCCGCCGCGATTCCGTCGGAATTCGGAGCGCTCACAAAGGCGCGCACCTGCTCCGACGTGACCTCGTCGAGGCCCCCGACGGAATGACCACTAGCCACGAAACGGTGGAACCGCTCCAACAGTTCTGTGATCCGGCGGTGACTCTGAGGAGAGAGCGTCCCGCTGGTCGCGAGCTCGCGGGCGATGAGGCCGAACGCATCGGCCATTCGCTGTGCGCGCTGCTGCGTAGGCTCGCCCACGTCGGGACTTTTCACGAGGCTCCGGCCACGGCCCCGGGGTGTTAGCGCACCCGCCGGGGCCACTTCTGCCTATAAGTATAGGCTCCCGCCCTAGGCGCGGTCAACACTTGTAGGCTTCTCGCCAATGGGCCGGCGAGTCGACGTTGACGAGTTGATCGACTCCCATGCCGTCGCAGAGATTCTCGGGCTCGCCCAAGCGAACACAGTGAGCGGGTACCAGCGCCGCTACCTGGACATGCCGCGCCCCGTTGTGGACATGGGCCGCGGACGCTGCAAACTCTGGTTGCGTTCCGAGGTGGAGCGATGGAAACGTCGACGGCAGCCTTCGGTCTCATAACCCGAAGGTCGTGGGTTCAAATCCCACCCCCGCCACCATCGAGAACCCTTACGCCGAGCGGGCCTCCGGGCCCGCTCGGTCGCGTCCGTGACCGCGCGTCTACCGGGTACGTCTACCGGCCTCCGGTAGACGAGGCCGGTTCGGGTGACGCGGGCTGGGGGAGACGAGCTTCGCGAATCGTCGTGCGGCGTTGGCGCCCATGCCGGGCATGACGTGTTGGTAGGTGGTCATCGTGAACGCGGGGTTGGCGTGTCCGAGCCGTTCGGAGACGACCTTGACCGGCTCGCCGTCTTTGATCAGCAAGCTGGCGTGGGTGTGGCGCAGATCGTGGAGCCGGATCTTGGGGAGCTCGAGGCGGGCGACGAGCCGATCGAAGATCTGCGAGTACAGATCGGGGTTGAACGGCTTGTCCCGCCCGCCGGGGAACACCCAGTCCGTCGGTCGCACCCACTCGGTGCCGCGTTCTTCGAGGCTGGCCCGCCACTGGGCGAGGATCTCCAGCGTGTCGTCGTCGAGGTCGACGCTGCGCCGACTGGATCGAGTCTTGGGCGGCTGTTCGATGATCGTGCCGTGCAAGAGCTGCACAGTGTTCTCCACGACGAGGCGCTTCTTGGCGAAGTCGATCGCCGACCATCTCAGGCCGAGGACCTCACCGCGGCGCATACCGGTCATGGCGGAAACCCGGTAGGCCGGATACATCCGCTTGGTTTCGACGGCGTCGAGGAACGTAACGAGTTGATCGACGGTCCAGGACCGCATCGGAGGCATCGACGCCCGGTACTTCGGTGCCACCGCAGCGTCGGCGACATTGACCGACAAGAGCTTGCGGCGCACGGCCATCCTCAGCGCGGACCGCAACATGACGTGCACGTTGTGCACGGTCTTGGGCGACAGGCCGGTCCCGTTCCGTCCCGGGAGCTCGAGGAGCTCGGTGTAGAGCTGCTCGAGATGATCGGCGCGGAGCCGACGCAACAGAATGCCGCCGACTCGAGCCGTGACGTAGTGATCCACCATCCACTCGTACCGGAAGAAGGTGGTGGCCCGGAGCTCGAGCTTCTTCGCGGGGAGCCACCAGTTGATCAGGAACATGGCGAACGTGAGACCACGGCTCGACGGCTCGGTGTCGCGCAGGAGCCGGCGTTCTTCGTCGAGGCGTTCGACCATCGCATCGGCATCGGCGCGGTCGCTCCCCGCCGCATGCCACGAGCGTCGTTCCTTGCCAGTGAAAGGATCGATCCCGTCGTAGACCACGGCGTAGAACCGTTCACCGCGCTGCACCACATGTCCCATCGTTCTCTCCGATCGTCGTCGTGAATCGGTAGAGAACTCGGTAGACACCCCCGGAAACCTGAACACCCACGAGGCGTGACCGCGGGTGAAAAGACCGAAGGTCGCCTGGTCCGACGATCTGATCTGACGTGGCGGCTCTCCTCAGGCGATGCCGAGCCATCGCCGGTACGCGAAGGGCTCGCCGTCAGAAGGCATCCTCTGTGCGTTCCATGATCGCCCCGTTCGGGGGCGATCTCATCGCTCGCTTCCGCTTCTTGGGGACGTCAAACCCGAGGGTGGCGTAGGCCGGGAGTCGCTTGGTGTGTATCCGATCCAGTACGGGGATGCGTACATCGACGTAGTCGTGGAGCTCAATGCGGATCTTGTCGGCGTGGGTGCGCAACAACCGGCCGACGTACTGAACGACTCGTCCCTTGAATGCGAGCGGGAACGCGAGGAACAGCGTGTCGAGCTCGGGCCAGTCGAACCCTTCGCCGAGATACGAACCGGTGGCGATCAGACCGCGGCTCGGGCCTTCTTGCCGAGTCCTCCTCGCAGCACGAGCGCGTCGTCGCCGAGCTGGGCAAGGCGGTCGACGATCGCGTCGATATGGTCGGTGCGCTGTGTGAGTACGAGACATGTTCGGCCCGCGGCCACGGCATCGTGGACGTCGGCGCAGATCTGGTCGGTGCGTTCCTGGTCGTCGACGATGGCGCTGAACACGGCCTGGATCGATGCGGCTTCGTCCTCGGTCACCTCGGAGTTGGTCTCGTGCACGATGAGCTCACGTCGGACGAGTGAGGCATCGGTGGCGTCCTTCGCCGCGATCTCGTATCGGGTGGGGCCGCACTGCAGAGCGATGATGCCTTCCAGGCCGTCACGGCGATACGGGGTGGCAGTCAGTCCCAGCCACCGACACGAGACGGCGTGGCGGACGCACGCCTCGAAGGAGACGGCCGGGAGGTGGTGACACTCGTCGACGACGACGAGTCCGTACCGTTCGAACAGCTCGGCCGGTTGCTCCCGGCGGGCGACGGTCTGGATCATTGCGACGTCGACGATGCCGGTCGAGGTGTTTGCGCCTCCTCCGATCATCCCGACCTGACTGGGTTCGAGTCCGAGGTGCTCGCAGAGCCGGTCGCGCCACTGGTCGAGGAGTGGCTTGCGGTCAACGAGCACGAGTGCCGGGGTGTCGTGGTGGGCGATCACTGCGCAGGCCATCACCGTCTTGCCGACTCCGGGAGGCGCGACGATCACACCTCGATCGTGGGGCGTCGCGGCGTCGACGGCATCCTTCTGCTGGGGTCGCAGCTCGCCCGCGAACCTGAACCCGACCTTGGGATGCTTGGGGCGGACATCGCTCACCTCGAGCTGGCTCCCGAGCTCGGTCGTGAGGTCCATGACTCGCTCGACGAGGCCGCGGGGAAGGTGAATCCACTCGAGGTCTTCCTCGTAGCAGCGGATGAAGCGAGGGGTGTCCCATGTCGAGAACCGCATCCGTTGCTGCTCGTAGTACGCCGGGTGGTGGATCGATGCGAGGTGCTTCAGCGCCGCGACCAGCGCCGGCGGGAGACCGGATCGCTCGATCGACAGCGTCGCGCCGAGTCGCGCTCGGATGACCGCTGGTGGAGGTGGCCCACCGGCCTTGGCCAGATCGGCCAGGGTCAATGCGGGCCCGGCATCGATCGACCGCAACGAGCCAGCGAGCGCAGTCGCCGCGTCGGGTGCCAGGCGGGCAACCGAGGAAAGGAACGCCCACTGGTCGGGCCACGGTTCCATCGTGGTCGGATCCAAGAACGCAGTCGCGCCGTGTTCGAGACGCTCGCCGTGAAGGGGAAGCGCGATCAGGTTGCCGAATGATCCCTTCGCCATGTTGTCCTGGGAGGGGAAGAACCGGTCGTAGCTCGACAGATCCAGCTCCGCGCGAGCTGTCATGGCCTCGCGCAGCAGCGACGTACCGAGCGATCTCGCCGTCGCCGCGGGGACCGCACCAGCGAAGAACACCCAGACATGAGCCCCATCGCCAGACCGGGAACGCTCCAGCGCCGCGGGCACCGCAGCACGGTGACACGCATCGAGGTACGCGAGCGCGTCGAGCACCCAGCTGCCACCGTCGAAGTCGCAGGCGAGCAGCGTGCAGGCATCGCCAGGCAGCAGCGGGTAGATCCCGATCGTCGATTCGCCACGGAGGTGGCGGGCGAGGACGTCGTCGGTGAGCGGCAGGTACTCCTTCTTCGGCCGCTTGTTCGCCCAGCCACCTTTTACCGCCGGAGACCACCCCGACTTCCCGGTCGACGAGCTCTCCCACCGGAGCGCGAACACGTCGCCGCGAGCGCCGAACAACGAGCGCAACAGCGCCAGCTTCTCCTCCAGCGGTGCCGTCGAATCGAACGGCGCGGTCTCAACCGGCGGGTTGAACAACGTCGGGGCCCAGGCCTGGCGGTGGCCGTCGTCGTGGCGGTTGTCCAACCCGAGCAGACCACGAAGCCGGGCGTTCTCAGTACGCAGCTTCTCAACCTCGGCCAGCGCCTCAGCGAGTCGGGTGTCCGCGCTGTCGTCCACGTCAATCATCCGCGGTTGGGGCTCATCAGGGCTCGAACGCTTGGCGAAGGGACACCTGAATCTAAGATGCTCGCAGAAGGCTGTCTGAGAGTCGACGACCGACAGGCGCTCCAATGGCTCCAATGCAGGCTGTCTATGCCAATGGACGATGGAACGGGAAGACCCTTCGCGAGTGGGTTCCGGAAGCCGTGGAAGACATCGTGAGAATGGCTGATCCTGTCCGCGTGATCCTCTTTGGGTCCTTGGTGCGCCAAGAGGAGGACCGGGACAGCGACTTGGACTTCCTCGTCGTGCTCGACGAGCTCCGCCCAGAGGATCGGATGCGCCTCATGGGCAAGATCCGGTTCGCGATCTCGGCACCCGTGCCGATCGACGTGTTCGTGACCGATGTCCGAGAGTGCGAACGCCGCAAGGACGTCGTCGGCTCGTTGCACTACTGGCCCCTGCGTGAGGGCATTGTCGTCTATGAACGAACTGCCTGAGACGAACGCAGCCGAGGCGCAGCGCTGGCTCGGGCAAGCGGACGAGGAGTTACGCACCGCGAATCGCATCGCGTCCGACGCGGAGCTTCCGGCACGGATCGCTTGCTTTCTCGCTCATCTCGCGGTGGAGAAGTCACTGAAGGCATGCCTGATCAACCTCGGCATGGCCTTCACGAAGGTCCACGACTTGGGCGATCTCCGCGCGTTGCTACCGACGGGTGTCGTCGACATCGCGGATGAGGACCTCGAACTCCTCAATCCGTGGGCAATCGAGGGGCGCTATCCGGGCGATGTTATGGACGCTACGCGGCAGGAAGCACAAGCATGTGTGCAGGCCGCCCAGCGGGTCACGTCGAGCGTGCAAGCCGCGCTGAAATCGAGCGACGAGTAGTCCGACGTGACCGGAATGGAAGACACCAGCGGAGAACGCGACGACGAGAAGTCGGCGCGCCACGACTCGCCTACGAGGATGTCATCGAGTACGCGCTCGCCGAGATCGACAACGCCCTCGCCCA
>CAMDCC010000087.1 GCA_945889545.1 Bifidobacterium breve
GTCTGCCAGATGACATCCACAACCTCGGGCTCGAGCGCGCGCATGATGGACAGGACCCTCCACTCGGTCGTCTTGTTGGTCGCACCCGAAATGCAAACCGGGACAACCTGACGACCGGTGGATGGTCACCTATCCGCGCGAGTCCTAAGGCCACATGCTCAGAGTCACACTCAAGAATCTCTTTGCGAGGAAGTTCCGCCTCGTCCTCACGTCGATCGCGGTCATTCTCGGTGTGGCGTTCATGGCTGGCACCTTCGTGCTCACCGACACCCTCGGCAACGTGTTCGACGGTCTCTTCGCCGATGTGAACCGCGGCATCGATGTTGCGGTGCGAAACAAGGAACCATTCAAGGAGACCGCCGGGGGCCCGGGCACTCAGATTCCCCGTGAACCAGTCGATGCGTCCGTGCTGGCAACCGTTGAAGACATCGACGGCGTGGCGATCGCCGAAGGATCGATCTTCGGCCTCGTCGAGGTGGTCTCGCTCAAGAACGGAAAGCCGGATGAGACCATCATCCACGGTCAGGCACCCACGCTCGGTGTCACCTGGGGAGACAATCCCGAGCTGAATCGAGCGATCGGCGGTGACGGGTTGCCCGAGGTCGGTCGTCATCCGCGCGGAGTGGGCGAGGTCGCGCTCGACGAGGTGACCGCGGCAGATGCCGGCATCACCCCGAAGGAAGTCAGGAGCTGCGCACAGTCAGGGGACTGCGAGCGCGCGCGTGTGCAGCTCGTGCCGATCAGCGAACATCCTCCCGAGATCGTTGATGTGGTCGCGATCTTCAAGTTCGGGACAGTGGGGAACCTCGCAGGCGCCACGCTCGCCGCGATGGATCTTGAAGCCGCACAAACGCTCTTGAACAAGGAAGGCAAGTTCGACGAGATCCACGTGAGGGCGGAGCCCGGCGTCTCGGATGTGGAGCTGCGGAACCGCATCCGTACCGAGCTTCGAGTTGAGGGTGTTGACGCTGAAGTGCTGACTGGCGCTCAACTGGCGGCGGATCAGTCGAATGACATTCGCGAAGGCTTGAGCTTCTTCAGCATCTTCCTGCTGGTGTTCGCGGTGATCGCACTCTTTGTCGGCGCGTTCACCATCTACAACACCTTCTCGATCATCGTGGCGCAACGCACGCAAGAACTCGGCCTGCTCCGTGGGCTTGGCGCTTCGGGTCGTCAAGTGATGGGATCGGTAGCGATCGAAGCGCTCGTGATCGGAGTGGTCTCGTCACTCATAGGTCTGATCGCCGGCATCGGTGTGGCAATCGGTTTGCAAGAGCTGCTGAAGGCGTTCGATGTGCAGCTGCCGTCGGGCGACACGGTGATCCTCGGCCGCACCATCGTCGTCTCCCTGCTTGTCGGAACTCTGGTGACGGTCGTTTCGGCCGTATCTCCCGCGCGACGTGCCGCGAGGGTGTCGCCGATGGCGGCGATGCGCGCCGATTCCGCACCACCCAGTTCAGGACATCGGCGATACACCGTCGGTGGAATCGTCACGGTCGTCGGCTTCGTCCTGCTCTTGCTCGGGCTCTTCGTTGACGTCGAAGGCGTGCCCGGTGGAGCTGCCGGCATGGTTGGGATTGCATCGGCCTTGGTGTTCGTCGGCGTCGCGATGCTGAGCCCGCTTCTCGCGAAGCCGGCTTCGAGCGTCCTGGGCTGGTTCCCTGCGCGCTTCCGAGGGGCAGCCGGACGGTTGGCGCGAGAGAACGCGGCTCGGAATCCGCGGCGCACCGCTACAACCGCGGCTGCGCTCATGGTCGGTGTCGCCCTCATGACCCTTGTGGCGATCCTCGGGGCGTCGATCAAGTCCACCCTCGACGAAGTGCTGTCCTCGGACTTCAAGGCTGAGTACGTCCTGCGCACGAAGAACTTCACGCCCATCAGTCCCCAAGCCGCCGCGACCGTGCGTCGCGCGCTTCCGGGCAGCGCGGTCACGGAGTTCCGGTTCGGCAACTTCGAGGTCGCGGGCGAAACGAAGGCCATCCTGGGCACCTCGACAAACCTTGGCTCGAGCATCAATGTCCATCCAGAAGCAGGGGCTCTGGCGACGTTCCAGCAATCCGGCGGCATGCTCGTGTTCGAGGACGCGTTCAAAGAGCTACCACGACGCCAGCGAGTGTCACGGATCATGAACGTCACGTTCAGTGCCACCGGCAAGCAAGAGGTTCCGATCGCTGGGGTGTTCACTCAGAAGGACGCCATCGGAAACGACTTCTTGCTCGCGATGCCCGACTTCGAGAAGAACTTCACCGACCAGCTCGACCAGTTCGTCGCCGTAAAGATCCCCGAGGGGACCTCCGTGCGTGAGGCAGGGCGCGTGATCGAGCAGGCGCTTGCGCCGTTCCCGAGTGTCTTGTCGGAGGACCAGGAGGAGTTCAAGGAGAGCCAGTCTTCGCAGATCGGAGCATTTCTCAACTTGATCTACGTGCTGCTCGGCCTCGCGGTTGGCATCGCAGTGCTCGGGATCGCGAACACTCTGGCGCTGTCGGTCTATGAGCGGACGCATGAGTTCGGCTTGCTGCGCGCAGTTGGGATGACGCGCAAGCAGATGAAGACGATGGTTCGGTACGAATCGATCATCATCGCGGTCTTTGGGTCCTTGCTCGGCATCGCGCTCGGGTTGGTCTTGGGTCGCGCGTTGATCGGCGCGCTGGAGAGCGACGGCATCCGCTTTGCAATCTCACTCGGGGGGTTGGTGCAGTTGGTGATCCTCGGAATCGTGTCGGGCTGGTTGGCCGCGCTCGGCCCCGCGCGCCGGGCCGCGCGGCTCGACGTGCTTCAAGCTGTCCAGTCGCAGTAAGTCGCTCGTAGGATCACGTCTGTGATCTCGGACGAGGAAGTGCGCGCGGCGTTGGCCGCGGTGCTGCGACCACGCGATCTGAACGAGCAGTTCACGGTGCTCGGCGCCGGAAGCGACGATATCGAGACTGGGCGGGCGTACCTCGCGGCCCTGACCCATGGCGGTTGGGTTGTGCCTACTTGGCCGCTCGAATACGGGGGTCGCGGTGCATCGAACGAGGAAGCAGCGGTCATTGCCCGCGAGCTTGCGCACTTCGAGCAACCCGACCTGTATCCGTTCCTCGTTGGGCTCAGCGTTGTGGCCCCCACGCTGCTCGAGCTCGCAACGCCGGAACAACGTGCTCGGTGGCTCCCGCTGATCCAGAACGGGGAAGAGATCTGGTGTCAGCTGTTCTCGGAGCCGGGCGCCGGTTCCGATCTGGCAAACGTGGGCGCGAAAGCCGTTCGCGACGGCGACATCTGGCGCGTCACCGGTCAGAAGGTGTGGACGAGTCGCGGGCACTACGCGCGGCGTGGATTCCTGCTCGCCCGATCGGATCCGAGTCTCCCCAAGCACCGTGGCATCACCGCGTTCGCTGTTGACATGGAGACGAGGGGCGTCGATGTGCGTCCGCTGCGCCAGATGAACGGAGACGCGCACTTCAGCGAGGTGTTCCTCGACAACGTCGAGGTGAGTGACGACGACCGCATCGGCGATGTGGGTGCCGGCTGGGGTGTGGCCCGCGCTGCGCTGGCCAACGAGCGCGGTGCGCTGGGTACTGCGGGAACCGGCATGGGTGCTCCTGCCGATCGACTCTTGGAGCTGCTTGCTGAGCGGGAACCCGGTGCGGTCGTACGCGATCGAGTGGCCGCCGCACACATGGTGTCCGAGGTCAACCGGCTGACGATGCGCCGCGCTCGCGATGCCGCGCGCACCGGACGCGCCGCGGGTCCTGAAGGGTCAGGCACCAAGTTGCGGGGCAGCGCCGTCCTCAAGGAGACGGCCGATGCCGCGCTCGCGATCCTTGGCCCCGAGGGAGTCGTCGGTGATGGCGAGTGGCAGACCTTGTTCCTGACCGCACCGTCGATCTCTATCCGCGGCGGCACCGACGAGATCCAGCGCAACATCGTCGGCGAGCGCGTGCTCGGGCTGCCGGCTGAGCCGAGGGTCGATGTAGAACCACCGTGGGATCAAATCCCGCATTGAACGCGAAGAGGTGAGGACATGACCGACGGACCGGTGCTCCTTGACGTGGGCGACGACGGTGTGGCGCGACTCAGGCTGAACCGGCCCGATGCCGCGAACGCGATCGATCTCATGTTGGGCCAAGCCCTGGCCGCTGCCGCGACCGAGCTTGCCGACTCGAGCAAGGTGCGTGCGGTGCTGCTCAGCGGAAACGGTGCTCGGTTCTGCGGAGGTGGTGACGTTCGCGCGTTCGCGGAAGCCGCGGGCGAGGGCCCTGGCCTTCCCGACAAGCTGACGGGCATCGTCGCCGCGCTGCACGAAGCGATCGAGGCGTTCGCGCGGATCGACGCGCCGATCATCGCTACGGTGCACGGCAGCGCTGCAGGCGCGGGTCTCTCGCTCGTCGCGCTCTCCGACGTGGTGCTTGCGGGGGCGTCGACCAAGTTCGTGATGGCGTACACGGCCATCGGACTCACACCCGATGGCGGTTCCACCTGGTATTTGCCGCGCATCATCGGGCTCCGACGCGCCGTAGAGCTCACGCTCACGAACCGAGCCCTCAGCGCCGACGAAGCCCAGGAATGGGGACTCGTCACCCGCGTCGTCCCCGACGACACGCTCATGGCAGAAGCCGAAGCGCTGGCAACGCAACTCGCGACCGGCCCAACGAAATCCTTCGGCGCAGCCAAGCGACTCCTTGCTGACTCGCTCAACACAACGCTTCACGATCAGCTCGCGAACGAAGAACGAGAGCTCCTCGCCGCAGGTGGCCGCAATGACGCGAGGGAAGGTGTCACGGCATTCGCCGAAAAACGCGGTCCCAAGTTCTCCGGCTCCTAATTCACCCTGCGCTCTTTGCCTTCCCAGTAGGGCTCGCGCAGGTCGCGCTTGAGGATCTTCCCTGACGGGTTGCGCGGGAGCTCATTGGTCCAGTCGACCGACGTTGGGCACTTGTAGTGCGCGACCCGGTCGCGACACCACGTGATCACGTCGGCGTCGGAGGCGTCCGTGCCGGGTGCGCGCACAAGGATTGCCTTCACTGCCTCGCCCCACTTGTCGTCAGGAACGCCGATCACCGCGGCATCGGCAATCCCCGGGTGTGACATCAGCGCGCTCTCGATCTCGGCCGGATAGATGTTCTCGCCACCCGAGATGATCATGTCCTTCACGCGGTCGGCGATGTAGAGGTATCCGTCGCCGTCGAGGTAGCCCGCGTCACCCGACTTGAACCATCCATCGGGAGTGAGTGCTGCCGCCGTCGCCTCGGGCATGTTCCAGTACCCCACCATGTTCCCCGGCGACTTGATCCACACCTCGCCGATCTCACCGGGGGCAACTTCTAGATCGTCGTCACCGACGACGCGGAGCTCCACGCCGGGCAACGGGATCCCCGCGGCGCGCAGGCGGTGCCGGTTCGGACCTGCGGGGTCATGGTCTTCAGCCGGGAGCACAACGGCCGCACCGTTGGTCTCGGTGAGCCCGTACGCCTGGACGAACTTGCACCCGAAGCGCTCGACCGACGCGACGAGCACCTCCTCGGAGATGGGCGACGCGCCGTAGAGGATCGTGCGGAGGGTCGAGAAGTCGGTGTCGTCGCACCCTGGCGTGACCAAGAGGAACTGGAGCACCGCGGGCACGAACACCGAGTCGGTCACGCCGTACTTCGGGATCGCTTCGAGGATCGCCCCGAAGTCCACGTCGCGCAGCAACACATTGTGTGCGCCGTTGTAGATGCCGAACAACGCCCAGCCGGACCCCGCAACGTGGAACAGCGGCATCACGACGAGGCTGACCGTATCGGCGCCGAGGCCGAGAAACTCGTTCGCGCCGGGCACGAGCGCTTCCAAGCCCTCGCCCGACAGCATGGCGCCCTTCGGAAGGCCGGTCGTGCCCGATGTATAGAACTGCAGGGCAACGTCTTTGCTCTGCACGTCGTGTCCGGGATCAGCGGCTGGGTGGCGATCACGCCACGCCGCGTACTCCTCGTGGTTGGGGTGTGAGCCCAACACGAGGATGCGCCGCACCGTGGTGAGGTCGCCCTCGATCTTGTCGAGGATCGGGAGGAACTCTTGACCGACCACGAGCACACGGGTCTCCGCGTCGTTCACGATGTGCGCGACCTCGGGAGGCGCGAGCCGCCAGTTGACCGGGCAGAGCACTGCGCCGATCTTGGCGGCGCCGAACATCAGCTCGAAGAGCTCGAGCGTGTTCTTGTCGAGGACGGCGACGCGATCTCCCGCTTGCACACCCTCGGCCAGCAGACCTTGTGCGACTTGGCTCGAGATCGTGTCGAGCTCGCCGTAGGTGAGCTCGCGATCCTCGAACGTGAACGCGACCCGATCGCCGATCGTCGCCGCTTGTTCACGGATGACCCTTGCCAACGTGTCAGCCATGGATCCCTACCCCCGCTCTAGGCGCCTTCGGCGCCGGACCACTGCGTCACGATATTGCCGGGCCACTGCGTCACGATATTGGTGGACGCAGGTGCGCCCACGGGCGTGCTGCTTCGAGTTGTGCAGCGACTTGGATGATCGTTGATTCGTCGTTGGGTTGACCGACCACCTGCACCGAGACCGGCAGGCCGTCGCCATCGAGGCCGGCGGGTACCGCGACCGCGGGTTGGCCGGTCATGTTTGCCATCGGGGTGAACGCGACGAGCTTCATGAGCTCGAGCATCCCGGCGAAGTCCTCGTCGCCCATCGCGGCCTCGCCCACCAGCGGAGGTGCGGCAGTCATGGTCGGCGTGAGGAGCACGTCGAAGCTTTGGAACCACTCGGCGAACCGGCGAGTCACCCGTTGGATCTCGTGCTCCGCGATCATGAGGTCCTTCGCCGTCATCCCCGTTGCGTACGCCAACAACGTCTGGTTCGGCGTGTCGAGTGTCTCGGTCGGCGGAAGGTCGAGGCGCGCCGCAGTTCCGCTCGCGGGGACGAGTGCGAGGGTTGTGACGTCGAGCTCGGGAAGCTCGACCTCCGTGAGCTCGTGGCCTTGGGCTTCGAGAAGTGTGAGCGTCGACGTCACCGCGTCGCGCCACGCGGGCGCGACCACAGTGTCGCGATCGACCGGCGTAGTGGTCCACGCCACTCGTAAGCGCCCCGGGGCTCGGCGAGCGTCGGACAAGTACGGCTGCGAAGGCGGGGCGAGCTGCCACACATCGCCGATCGCGGGTCCGGAGATCGCGTCGAGCAGGGCCGCCGCATCGGCGACGGTGCGCGCGATCGGTCCGTTCGTGGCGTTCCAGCTCTGAGGATGCGGGGCCGAGGAGACGCGCCCGCGCGACGGCTTGATGCCGAAGACACCGCACCACGCCGACGGGACGCGAATGGACCCGCCACCGTCGGAGCCTTGCGCAACGGGCCCGAGGCCCGCGGCGACCGCAGCACCAGCGCCGCCCGAAGAACCGCCGGGCGTGCGCGTCGTGTCCCACGGGTTGCGCGCCGGTGGGTACGCCGGCGTGTGGGTGACGGCGCGTGAACCAAACTCGGGAGTGTTCGTCTTTCCGAGGATGATGAAGCCAGCGCGCTTGATGCGCTTCACGACCTCCTCGTCGTAGTCCGGCACGCGGTCGTGCCACTCGGCCGTGCCGTGAGTGGTGCGGATGCCTGCGGTGTCGTTGAGGTCCTTGATCGAGATCGGCACCCCGAGGAACGGCGGGAGGTCCTTGGCGTCCTTCGCCGCCGCGAGCATCTTCTCGGCCTGACGCGCGGCCTCGCGAGCCTGGTCGCTGGCGACCGTGAGGTACGCGTCGAGCTGCGGGTTGAGCCGAACGATCCGCTCGAGGTGGAGCTCGATCAGGTCGGTGGGCGACACCTCACCGCGCCGCACGAGGTCGGCTTGGTCGAGCGCGCTCGTGAACGCGAGCTCCTGATCCATATCCCCGCTCCTGGCCCTTCGAGCCGTGGCATGCCACTTTTCTGTTCTGTAAACGGAGGTTAACCTCCGCCGCGATGACCGTCACTGCTGAAGCGCTCGTGAAGGAACGGATCGACCAGCTCCTGACCGAGCATGTTCCGGGGAAGTGCTCCGACGAGGAGTTCTGGGGCGCGCAGTTCGATCTCGGGCTCGCGTGGATCCACTTCCCAGAAGGCAAGGGCGGGCTGGGGCTTGATCCGGGTTTCCAGGACCTTGTCGATCAGCGCCTCATCGACGAACACGCGCCCATGAACCTGCTCAACAACATGATGGGCGTCGGCATGGCCGGGCCCACGCTCATCGCGTTCGGCACCGAAGAGCAGCAGGAGCGCCTGCTTCGTCCCGACTTCACGTGCGAAGAGATCTGGTGCCAGATGTTCAGCGAACCGGGCGCGGGTTCCGACGTCGCTGCCCTCGCGACGCGCGCCGAGCGCGACGGCGACGAGTGGGTCGTGAACGGCCAGAAGGTCTGGACGAGCATGGCGCACGTCGCCCGATGGGGGCTTCTCCTGGTGCGTACCGACCCCGACGTTCCGAAGCATCAAGGCCTCTCGTACTTCTACATCGACATGCACCAAGCTGGCGTCGAGGTGCGGCCGCTGCGCCAGATGACCGGCGAGGCGGAGTTCAACGAGATCTTCTTCACCGACGCGCGCATCCCCGACTCGCAACGCATCGGGCCGATCGGCGAAGGCTGGAAGGTCGCGATCGCAACGCTGATGAACGAGCGCGTGATGCTCGGACGGGTCGGGAAGCTCACGGGCCAAGAGGGCGGCGTCGTGCGCCATGCGATCCAGATCTGGAACAAGCTTCCTGAGGACGAGCGTGACGCGGTTCGGCGTGACGAGCTGGCTCGGCTGTGGATCGAGAGCGAGATCGTTCGCCTCACGATGCATCGGGCCGAGCAGGGCCGCGCCGGCGGTACCCCCGGACCTGAGGGATCGCTCGGGCGCTTGATGGTGAGCGAGCACCAGTCTCGGGTCTTCAACTTCGTGGTCGACCTGCTCGGCCCCGAAGGCATGCTCATCTCCGACTACGAGATGCGGCGACCCCTGATCATCGGGGAGATCTCGCTCGGCGGTGACGACAAGGTCGATTACCAGAAGGCGTTCCTCAGCACCCGCGGCGGCACGATCGGTGGTGGTACCACCGAGATCTCCCGCAACATCCTCGGAGAGCGCGTGCTCGGTCTTCCCAAGGAGCCCTCGCTCGATCGCGACCTGCCGTGGAGTCAGGTGCCGCGTTCGTGACCGCGCTCGGTTCGGAAGAGGTGCTCGTCGAGGTGGCCGACGGCGTAGGCATGGTCACGCTGAACCGCCCCGAGAAGCGCAACGCCATGACCCCGGCGATGGATCGCACCATGCGCGAGTCGATCCGGGCGCTCGACGCCGACGAGGCCGTGCGGGCGATCGTCATCACGGGCGCAGGCGACGTGTTCTGTTCCGGCATGGACATCTCCGGCGGCGCCTCGTCGTTCGACGCCGACGCGCAAGCCGCGCACGACGAAGCCGCCGGGTTCACGAGCGACACCATCCACGAAGCGTGGTCGCTGTGGAAGCTCCCGACGCCCACCATCTGTGCGATCAACGGGCACGCCGTCGGCGCCGGTATGAGCTTCACGCTGCTCTTCGACATTCGCTACGTGTCCGACGACGCCAAGCTCTCGTTCGTGTTCCCCCGACGTGGGCTTGTGAGTGAGGCGAACTCCAACTGGCTGTTGCCCCGCATGATCGGCGTGACGCGTTCGCTGGAGCTGTTGCTCTCCGGCCGCACGTTCAGTGGCCGCGAGGCGGCCGAGTGGGGCATCGCGGCGCGCTCGTTCCCCAAGGACGACGTGCTTCCGGCCGCGCTCGATCTCGCCCGCGACATCGCGGCGAACACAGCCCCCGCCAGCGTGTCGATCATCAAGCGGCTCGTCTATGAGGGGCTCGAGGACGACAATCGAGTGAAGTCGATGATCGACGAGACCAAGCTCACGTGGTGGAGCGGCCAGCAGCCCGACGCGCTCGAAGGCGTCATGGCCTGGATGGAGAAGCGCGACCCCAAGTGGACCGGCTCCAAACGCCCCGACCTCCCCGACGACCTGCGCGCAACGGACTGACCCCGGGTTTTTCGGCAC
>CAMDCC010000088.1 GCA_945889545.1 Bifidobacterium breve
TTCTCGAGCGTGCCGAGATCGGTGACGAGCGCTCGCACCGCGCGCCCGGGTGAGGTGATGTATCCACAGTCTGCAGGCGTGCGCGACGGCGCCAGCAGCGCGACCACGATCGCCTCTGCGCACACTGAGGCCACATCGTTCCCGCCGCCCGAGCCGACCAGGAACGGACCGTCGGGAATGAGCGTGGAGTTCACGTTGCCGTGGCGGTCGACCTGCGCGCCGCCGAGGCACGCGAGCGTTGTCGTCCCCTCGCCACCAACGAGGGCGCCGAGCACGAACGACGCGTCGGTGAGCATGCCCGAGCGCGGGAAGTTGCGGTGGTTGAGCACGAACGGGTCGGCCGGCGTCGGCTCGTAATCCCACAGGCCGATCTCCGCAGTGAGCGTGACCGCGCTCCCCTGTTCGCGCGCCTTGGCAACGCCCAACCAGGCCGCAAGGTTCGCAACACCAGCGCCGGCGAGCACGGCGTCGGCACCGATCGCTTGCGCGCGCTCCGACAGATGGCGCGCCGCCCACACCGCGGCAAGCTCCCAACGGTTGGGCGGCGCGTCGAGATCCGGCGTGTACGCGGCCTGGTCGGCTCGCCACGACTCCGGGTCAGCTTTCGCCCGCAATGCAGCAACCCGCTTGGTGCCAACTCGCGCGAGGTACTCGTCTTGGGAGTCGACTTCGAGCACCCAGTGCTTGATCCAGTCGTCGAAGTCGTCGCTGCGAGTGGCGGCGCGCGCATCCACCCAGAACTCGTAGTCCTCGCCATAGCCGTCGACGGGGAGGTCCCCCGTGAACAGACCACCGGGGTGTGCACCCATCGGTGTCTCACAGACCGCGAGCACCCGGTGGGCCGGGATGCGCACGAGATGCGACCACGGCCGTAGATCATCGACGATGCGCTCGACGGTGACGATCGCGCCGCGACGAGCCCCCAGCGCTCCCCACACGTTTTCGAGCAGTGGAGGGTGGACGGCCACGTTGCCGTCGCGGTCGGCGACTGGTGCGTGCAACAACGCAACGTCGGCCGCGAGCGGTGCTAGCAGCCCAACCTCACCGAATGGCGTCTCGACGAGCTCGTAGCCGTCGTTCACCTCCATCGAGGAGCCCGCGATCGACCGCGTGACCATCGCGGGCAAGCCGCGCGCCGCAGCCTCGAGCCGTTGGGAGAAGGCGAGGAACGACCAGTGCTCCACTTCCACCTCGCCGCGCTGGTACGCCCCGGCGAAGATCGGGTTCGGCGTGAAGTTGGGGAACGTATCGCCCGAATACCCGGTGATGACCTTGCGCACGAGTCCGCCGCGAAAGAACAAGGTGCCGAGGCTGGACAGGCTGAGCATCACCAGTGTGAAACCCGGGTCGCGCCCCCACCACTGCCGCACGACCTCGCGAGCCGCGGCGGTCCATCGCGTGTGGCCGACCATCAGGTGAAGCGTGTCGCCGGCGCGAACGTGCTCCGCGACGGCGTCGTGCAGCGAGCTCAACTTGTCGGTCATCCCACCATTGGGGATTCTCGGCACGTTGAAGGACACATGGACGCCTTCAGCGTGCCGAGAAGCCGGCTCTCGATCGTCACACCGGGTCGAGCACGAGGTCGGCGAGGCGCTGGCGCTGCCAACCCTGGTACCCGAGCATCATGTCGTTCTGCTTCGCGCGCTTGAAGTAGAAGTGCGCGTCGCAATCCCAGGTGAAGCCGACCCCGCCGTGCACCTGGATGTCTTCGCCGCTCACGTACACCGCGGCCTCTGCGCCGGCACCCTTGGCCATCGCTACCGCGTGTTCACGCGCCGGGTCGTCCACGTCCGACGCCCACGCCGCGTAGTGAGCACCAACCCGAGCGAGCTCGAGTCGATGCAGCATGTCGACGGCCTTGTGGCGGATCGCCTGGAACGAAGCGATCGGCCGGTCGAACTGCACGCGCACCTTGGCGTATTCAACCGCCAGGTTGAGCGCCGCCTCGGACGCGCCAACCAGCTCGGCAGCGAGCATCACCGACGCGTCGTCGACGATCCGGCGCCAGATCGCGGTGTGGTCGCCCTGCGGGCCGATCGGCATCACCGGTGTGTCTTCGAGCATGAGCCGCGCCGCCTTGCGTGTGGGATCGAGCGTCTCGATCGGTTCGCACGCTGGCGCCTGCAGCAGGAACGAACCAAGGCCCTCTTCGATGCGCGCCACGACGATCACCCAGTCGGCGGTGTGCCCATCGAGCACCAATGGCTTCACGCCGTTCACAATCCATGTGGCGCCCTTACGGCGGGCGCGGGCCCGCACGCGATCGACCGGGTCGCCGTGGCCTTGCTCCTCGAGCGCCACGGTGCCCCGCAAAGTTCCGGCGGCCAGCGGCGCGAGCAGATCATCTGCACCGAGGCGGTTCGCGGCAAGCGTGGCGAACACTGCGGACGAGAAGAACGGCCCAGGAAACGGCAGCCGCCCCATCTCCTCCATCACCACGACCATGTCGACGAGTCCGAGTCCGAGGCCACCCTGCGCCTCCGGTACGAGCAGCCCCGGCCAACCCATCTCGGAGATGCGCGACCACAGCTCATCGGTGAAGCCACGCGGGTCGTCGGCCATCGCCCGCACGTAGGCGCTCGGTGCTTCGTTCGTGAGGAACGACTTCACCGTGTCGCGCAACGCGTCCTGATCAGCCGAGAAGGTGAAATCCATCCTTATTGTCCTGCTTCCGCTCTGCTACTTCCGCTCATTGCGTTCGTTCGGTTCGCTCTGGGCATTCCATCCGCTCCATCCGCTCCGCTCGCAGGACGATGCTGGCGCTCGCTCTTGGCTCGCTCCACCCACTCCACTCACTCCGCCAAACTCTTTGCTCCGCTCCCGCTCTCTGTGGGCCGCGTAGCGCTGGGACGTTAGTCCGTGGTGGCATCGCACCGGTAACCTGTGCGCACCTTGGAGCGATCTGCACCGTATGTGCCTCCCCGATACGCGGCAGAGCCTCCGCCGCGCCGCATTCCCGGCTCACCCGCGCCCCGATTCCGTCCGCCGGGCGCACCGATGCCGGGCGCGCCGATGCCGTACCCGCCGCCGAACCCACAGCGCCCGCGGCCTGGTGGCCCACCTCGACGCGGAGGGCCTCCACCTCCGGGTTGGAATCAGGGTCCGCGTCGCCCTCCGCAGCGACGGCGACCACCACGCCCACCGATGCAGGGCCCTCCACCAGCGGTGCTCCTCATGGCCGGAGTCATCGTCGTCACGCTTGCCGTGGGGATCTGGTTCTTCCTCCTTCGCGGTGGCGGCACGAGCGAGTTCCTCGACGCGCATGAGCGATTCGTAGCCTCCGAACAAGCCGCCGAGGCCGCAATGGCCGAGGTGGAGCGCTTCGGCGAGCTCGAGACCTTCAACGCCGCGATCGACACCCAACGCGCCGCCATGTCGCGGCAGGTGACGATCTTCAACCGCCTCGCCGCCGAGGAAGGTGGCGAGGATGCACGCCTGGCCACCGACGCTTCAGCCGCAGCCGTCACGGTGCTCGAGGCGCTCGGCACCTACGCTTCGGCGGTGCTGGGACGCCACCTCGCGGATGCTGCGTTCGCCTTGGTCCAGATGCGCGACGGCGTGGCGGCACTCGACGCGGTGGTCGCCGAGTGGAAGAACTTGCAGTGACACGCCCGATTGGGTGACGCTGACGCCAACGTCAGGTATCAGCAAGCGGAAGTAGCGGAGCGGAAGCGGAGACAATAAAGATGGACTTTGCATATACGCCGGAGGATGTGGCGTTCCGTGACGAGCTGTGTGGCTGGCTCGACGAGAACTTGCCGAAGTTCCTTGCCGACTGGACCGTCGACGACGATCCAGGCGGTGGCCGCCTCGCGGCAACTGATCGCCTACAGGAGCGACGCCGCGACTGGCAGCGCCGACTCAACGATGGCAACTGGGCCGCGATCAACTGGCCGAAGGACCGAAATGGGCGCGACGCCACGCCGGCCCAGAACGTGATCTACGCCGAGGAGATGGCGCGCCTGCGCGCGCCCGGTATCTACAACGCCAACGGTCTGTGGCAGATCGGCCCGATGATCATCGCGTGGGGAACCGAAGAACAGCAGGAGCGGTGGCTCCCCGGCATTCTCTCGGCCGACGTGCACTGGTGCCAGGGATTCAGTGAGCCCCAAGCGGGTTCCGACCTCGCCAACCTCCGGACGACCGCGATCCGCGACGGCGACGAGTACATCATCAACGGTCAGAAGATCTGGATCTCGACCGCGCACTTCGCCAAGTGGGGACTGTTCCTCTTCCGAACCGACCCGGGTGCGATCGAGCGCGGGGCCAAGCACGAAGGCATCACGGCGTTCATCGTCGACATGGAGACCGAAGGCATCGAATGCCGGCCGATCCGCGACATCACCGGTGAGGAGATGTTCAACGAGGTCTGGTTCACCGATGCCCGCATCCCCGCCGGCGATCGGCTCGGCGATGAGGGTGCGGGATGGCAGGTTGCCATGGGCACGCTCGGCCGTGAGCGAGTCGGCACCGCCGGTCAGGCCATCACCATGGCCGCCGACCTGCGCTCCATGATCTCGACGGCGCGAGCCGTCAACCCCGATTCGCTCAACGATCCCGACATCCGCGATCGCATCTCGCGGCTCTTCACCGAGATCGAGCTCACGAAGCTTCTGAACTACCGGGCGCTCACGAAGATCATCAAGGGCCAGAAGAACTGGCCCGAAGTGCCGCTCGCGAAGCTCCAGTGGAGCTACCTGGCGCAGGCACTTGCCGAGCTCGCCCTCGACCTCATCGGACCGAACGGGCTCATCGGCAAGGGATCGCCCGACGCGGTAGACGGCGGTTCCTGGACGCGTTCCTACAGCTTCCAGCGTTACACGACGATCGGCGCCGGCGCGACCGAGGTGCAGAAGAACATCATCGCCGACCGCGCGCTCTTCCCACGCACGTAGCGCTCCCCTCACATTTTGGTGGCGATGAAGCTCGGGATCGTCACGCCGGTCGTGACGCGGTTGCCCGACGCGCACGCGCACTGGGAGCGTGAGGGCGGGATCGCGGAGATCGAGCGTGTCGTGGTCGAGGCCGAGCGCCTTGGTTACGAGTTCGCGACGTGCAGCGAGCACGTAGCCGTCCCTCGCGACGTTGCGAAGGAACGCGGGGGCACGTACTGGGATCCCCTCGCAGTATTTGGATATCTCGCCGCGCGCACGACCACAATCAGGTTGGCGACGTTCGTGCTGGTGCTCGGGTACCACCATCCGCTCGCCATCGTGAAGCGGTATGGAACGCTCGATGTGGTCTCGGGTGGCCGCCTGATCCTCGGTGTGGGCGTCGGATCCCTTGCAGAGGAGTTCGAGCTGCTCGGCGCCGAGCTCGACGGGCGCGGCGAGCGCGGCGACGACGCGATCCGGGCGATTCGGGCCTCCTTCTCGCACGTCGAACCCAGCTACCACGGCACGCACTATGCGTTCGACGACTTCATCGTGGAGCCGGCAGGCGTACAAGCGGATGTACCCATCTGGATCGGCGGACGCACCGCTCGTTCACTGCGGCGCGCCGTCGACCTCGCGCACGCGTGGGCCCCGTTCGCAATCGCTCGAAGCGATCTGGCCGAGATGTTGGCGCGTGCGAGTCAGACCGATGCGTGGAGCGCTCGGACAACGCCGCTCGAAGTGATCATCCAGGCCACGCCACCACTCGATCCCCTCGGTGCCCCCGATGACACCCGGACGCGCGTCGATCGACTTCGCGAAGCAGGCGTTACTGGGTTGGCGCTGCGGTTCGCACACCACTCGGTCGATCACTACTGCGAGCAGCTCGCCGCAATGCGCCAGATCGTCAACTCGTAGGGGTCAGCCCGTAAGCGTCAGCCCGTAAGAGCCCATTCCCACCGGGTGTGCACGACGAGTGGCTGACCGGGCTCGACCACCGCAGGCTCCAGATTGAACGCATCCGGTGGTCCGGACTGCGGTTCGACGCACACCGCGTGCTCCGGTTCGGTGAACACAACCACGCACGCGCAATCGCTCTCGATGGTGAGCGTCGCCGCGCCCGGCCACGTCAAGACGGCAACGGGCGAATGGAGGTCCGTGAAGCAGTCGTCCCACGGCGGAGACTGGACGTCCACGAACTCCCCAGTTGGGATCCCCTCGTCGTCACGCTTGTACATCGATCCTGCGTGCAGCTCGATCTCGACGGGTCCACCCCGGGTCAGCTGACGGGACCACCACGGGTGCCACCCGCACGTCACCGGCATGGGTCCGTCGTGAGTGTGCACCTCCATCTCCAATGACAGCGCGCCAGGGAGCAGGGAGACGCGCTGCACGACGCGTCCAGCGAAGGGCCACGGCTCCGCGAGCACGGTTGAGATCACTGCGGCGTTGTGTGTGCTGCTCTCGACCGTCCACCGTTGATCGCGCACCGTGCCGTGAATCGCGTGCGGCGGTTTGTTCACCGGAAGCTGATACTCGACACCATCGAACGTGAACAGGCCGTGACGGATGCGCCCAGCCCACGGCGCCATCGGGAACGCGCCGGAGCCGTGCTCATGGCGTTCGGGCGGCACGAGCAGGTCCAGACCATCGACCAGCAAACGCTCGATTTGGCCGCCACCGAGCTCATTGATGTCGACCCGGACCGCGCCGTTGTCGGCAACGAGCCCGATCATGTTCGGGGACGGATCAAGCCAGACGTTCGATCACCGTGGCATTGGCCTGGCCTCCGCCCTCGCACATCGTCTGAAATCCAAAGCGCCCGTTCGTGGCTTCGAGATGGTTGAGCATCGTGGTCATGATGCGCACTCCACTCGCGCCGAGCGGGTGTCCGATCGCGATCGCACCCCCGCGCGGGTTGTACTTCGCCATGTCGGGCTTGAACTCCTTGGCCCACATCAGCGCGATGGCGGCGAACGCCTCGTTGCACTCCATCGCATCGAAGTCGTCGATCTTCATGCCGGTGCGCTCGAGAAGCTTGCGCGTCACCGGGTTCGGTGCCGAGAGCACCATCACCGGATCGTCGGCGAGCACGGCGAAGTGCGCGAAGCGCGCCCGGATCGGGAGTCCGAGCTTCTCAGCCGTAGCGCGATCAGCGATGAGCATCGCGGCCGCGCCGTCACTCATCTGCGACGCATTGCCGGCGGTGATGTCGGGGGCTGGCTGGTTCTCGTCCATCCACACTGGCTGGAGGTTGGCGAGGATCTCGGGCGTCGTCCCCGGGCGTATCCCCTCGTCAGCTTCGAACATCGCCCCGGTCTCGTTGCCGGCCTCGTCGCGAACGGGAACCGCGACGATCTCCTTGGCAAAGTGACCGTTCTCGGTGTTCTCATGCGCGCGCCGGTGACTCTCGACGGAGAACGCATCCATCTCCTCGCGTGTGACGCCGAACTTGTCGGCGAGCACCTGCGAGACCCAGAACTGCGTGCCGAGCACGCCGTCGCACACGTCGAGGAACGCGGGGCTGAACGGACCGATCCCGCCCTTGGAGTTGCTCCCCATAGGCACCCGGGTCATGGTCTCGACGCCACACGCGATACCGAGGTCGTACGCCCCCGCCATCACGCCCTGAGCAACGAAATGCATCGCCTGCTGCGACGAGCCGCACTGACGGTCGACGCTCGTCGCGGGCACGTGCCACGGCAGACCGGCTGCCACCCAGGCATTGCGAGTCACATTGCAGCCCTGCTCACCCGCCTGACTCACGCACCCGCCAACCACGTCGTCGATGGCACCGGGATCGACGTCGTTGCGCTCGACCAGCGACTTCAGCGCGAAGCCGAGCAGGTCGCTCGGATGCCAGCCGGCGAGCGCTCCCTTGCGCTTTCCGATCGGCGTGCGGACGGTATCGACGATGACTGCCTCACGCATCTCCATCCGCGCATGCTAGCGAGGGTGGCGCGCCATCAGCCCCGTCGACAGGCCACCTCGAACGGCATCCATGAGGTAGAACATCGCTCAACCCACACAACTCGTTCAGGAGCTGAGATGTCCGACGTCCCCGAGCACGATCATGTGATCGATACCGGTAAGAGCCACCTCACGCTCGAGGAGCTCGGTCACGTGCAGCCCGGCATGGCGCGCGTGATGCCCGAAGTGGGTGCGCGAATCTGGAAGTGCTTCTACGCGGGCAAGGCGAAGAACAAGCCGCTTGCAGCGTTCCAGCTCAAAGAAGCCGTGAACCTCATGGAGATGGGCGTGCTCCTGCGCCCGAAGTACACCGACAACATGTACAAGTTCATCGAGGAACAGGTCGAGGTCGTCAAGAAGGCCATCAACGACGAGGACTGGGACACGTTCGAGTCGGCGTTTCACGAGATGATCGACTGCGCCAACGCGTATCACGAGGTGTACGACAAGCCGTACCTCAAGTGGAAGATCCCCGACATGCCGCCGCCCGACCTCGATATGACCCCGCGCGGCTAACACCCCATACGAGCGAGCTCGACGTGCGATGAACGCGGCCGTGCTCGTCAAGCAAGTCGTAGCGCCCAGCGGCGAGCTGGTCATGGACGAGCTCAGCCGGGTTGCGGTTGCACAAGGTGTCGAGCTCTGCGCCGCGGTCGGCGACGGCGTGTGCACTGCGCTGACCGTCGGCGATCCGGCTGCCGAGGCGGTCTTGCGGGAGGCCGTCGCCTGGGGTGGCACCTGCAACGTCGTGACCTCAGGGATCTTGCTGACCGACGAGGTGTTCGCCGATCTCGACACCCTCGGCACCGCGCGCACGCTCGCCGCAGCAGCGCAGCTCAGGGACCCGTTCGACCTTGTGCTGCTCGGAGCGGCATCGAGCGACTGCGACACCGGACAGCTCGGCCCACAGCTCGCCGAGCTGCTCGACATGGCCTACGCCGACAGCGCCCGCCACCTCAGCATGCAGGGCAACGTGCTGCACGTACGCAGCGCGGTCGACGACGGATTCACGCAAGCCACCGTGTCGCTCCCCGCCGTGGTGTCGTGCACCACAGGGTTGATCGACCCGTGCGACGCGCCGCCGGCAACGCATGCGCTTGTTCCCGATGATCGGATCCGCATCGTCACCGACCTCGAACTGCTCGAACCGCCGTCGAGCCGAACACGAATGCGGATGATCGCTCCCGACATCGAGATGCGCCGAGCGCCTGAGCACGTGCCCCCGACGCGGGGTGCAGTCGGGCGACCGGTCGTCGTTCTCGCGGAGCCCGACCAACTCGCCACGACACGCGTCTTGCTCGGATGGGCCGCTGACCTCGCAGCCGCCACGAGCGGACACGTCGTGGTGATCACGACATCACCCGATGGCCTGGCCCACGCCGGTGCATGGGGCGCCGATACCGTCATCGCTCTCGCCGGCGCACTCGTGGCCGAAGACGTTGCGCGCGCAGTCACCGCGTGGGCGGGTGAGAACGATCCGTGGGCGGTCCTGGCATCGAGCACCGCATGGGGACGTGAGTCCGCGGCCCGCGCCGCCGCTGCGCTCGATGCCGGGCTCGCGGGAAAGGTGCACGCACTGAGTGTGGAGGACGACCACCTCGCGACACAGCGGCAAACCGCTCAGGGGATCGTCGAAGTGACGTGCAGCTCCCCGATCGGGTTCGCGACTGTCACGCCCGACGCGACGACAGCGCCGACACCCCGCTCAGGTGCGGATCCACTCGTCGAGCACGTTGCTGCGATCAGCCCACGCGACCGCGTGCGCGTGGTGTCGCGCACTCGGTCTTCGGCGACCTAGCTCTTCGCGGCCTTCTTCGGCGGGCGCCAGAACGCGGCAAGGAACACGGCAGTGCCGACGATGCCGATGACCGCAGCGATGATCGCTGCGTCGGGGGCGTCGAATGCGAAGTTGAACTCGAACGCGTCGTCGAGCGACCAGTTCCCCGGGCCGAGCGCGCCAAGGGCCACTGAGAGCACCGCGAGCGTGCCGACGTACTCCCAGCCTTCGCCCGGGCTGTTGATGAAGAAGCCGTTCTTCCAGTGGTTCGTCGCGAGTGCGACAAGCAGGATCGCGGCCGTTCCGCCGTATGCCGCGGGCGTGAGGAGCCCGAGCACGAGCGCGGGCCCGACCGCGAGCTCAGTGA
>CAMDCC010000089.1 GCA_945889545.1 Bifidobacterium breve
GATGTTGCCTGGGTTCAAGCGCAGCCCGTGCACGCCGGCTTCCATCGCGGCGAGCGCGAGCCGGTACTGGAAGTGGATGTCGGCGATGATCGGCACAGGTGAGCGCGGCACGATCTGTGCGAGCCCCTCGGCCGCGGCTTCGTCGTTGCACGTACAACGCACGATGTCGCAACCGGCCGCCGCCAGCGAATAGATCTGCGCGAGGGTGCCGTCGACATCGGCGGTCTTCGTGGTGGTCATCGACTGCACCGAGACCGGTGCATCGCCACCGACGGCAACCGCGCCGACGTGTACCTGACGGGTCTTTCGGCGGGGTTGCATCACGACCAGCCTAACGAGGGCGACCCGGAGCGACTCCTGCCCGCGGGGTGAAGATCTCGTGCAGATCTAGCCGCCGACGGCGTCACGGATATCGAGGAACATCGCGCTGAAACCGAGCAGCAAGAACGCGGCGAGCACCACGGCAGTCAGCGGCATCAGCTTGCGAAAGTCGGCCCGCACTTCGCGCTTCTTCACCTTGGACGCGATCGCCTCGTAGACGACAACGGCCGCATGACCACCATCGAACGGCAGCAGCGGCAGCGTGTTGAAGATGGCCAGGATCAGGCTGATGGCGCCGAGGAGCCAGAGGAGCTGCGCCCAGTCGCCGCTGACGATGTCGCTGCCTGCATCGACGATCCCGATGAGCGAACGCGGCCTCGCATCGGCTTCGGGCGTACCCGCCTTCGGGGCGTCGGACGAGAAGTTCTTGCTGTACTCGGACAGTCCGTCGGGTGAGAAGAGGTGAACGAGGCCCGACACGGTTCCCGCGGTGATGTCGCCAACCGCGTTGAAGCTCTCCGGCACTGCCTGCAGAGTGTTGATCGAGCGGAATGCCGCGGCTGGCCCGATGCCGAGGAAGCCTTGGCCGTTCTTGTCCTTCGGTGTCGCATCGAGCTGGATGCGATCGCCCTTGCGCACCACCGTGAACTCAGTGGGTTGGTCGCCACGAGCTTCGATCTTCGCGACGAGATCCTCCCAACCCGTCACCCGATTGCCATCGATCGCGACGATGCGATCACCGCGACGGAAGCCAGCTGCTTTGGCCGGGCTCGGAATGCTCTCGCCGTCGGAATTGGTAACCGACGGGACCACGCTGTCGATTGTGGTGGTCGCAACCCCTTCGTTCGTATGTCCCTGCACCGCGAAGAACGCCCAGAACAACACCAACGCGAGGATCACATTGACGGTGACGCCGGCGAGCACGACAATCAGCCGGTTCTTGTGCGAGGCGCGCCGGTAGGTGCGCGACTCATCGGCCGGGTCGACGTCTTCGACGTTGGTCATCCCGATGATGCGCACGTAGCCGCCAAGCAAGATCGCCTTCACACCGAACTCGGTCTCGCCGCGCTTGAACGACCACAGCCGCGGACCGAAGCCCACGAAGAATTCCGTTGCCTTCATGCCGGTGCGCTTCGCCGCGATGAAGTGACCGGCCTCGTGCAGCATCACCATGAGCACAATGCCCACGATCAACGCCAGCGCATCGCGACTCCCGGGTCGGAAGATGGCCAGCCCGACAAGGCCGGCGACGATGGCAACAAGGATGAAGGTGGCTCCCCGCCGATTGACGTCGGCCGAAGCTTCTTCGAAGGGGTCCTTCATGCGGCGGTCCTGGCCTCGATCTGCTTGACGACGCGGTGGGCTCGCTCACGCGCAACCCGGTCTGCTTCGAGAACGTCGGCCACGTCGGTGATGTTCCCCGACCCCTGGCTCAGGACCTCACCATTTACCTCGGCGATACCCAGCCAGGGGATCCGGCGATCGAGGAATGCCTCGACGGCCACCTCGTTGGCACCGGAAAGTGTGGCCGGAGCGCCGCCTCCAGCACGGCCAGCCTCGTAGGCCAGGGCGAGACAGGGAAACGCCTCGAGATCGGGCGTCTCGAAGGTGAGCGACCCGAGGCTCGTCCAGTCGATCGCCCCGAACGGCTCGGAGAGACGATCAGGCGCGCCGAGCGCGAGGCCGATCGGCAGACGCATGTCGGGCATCGAGAGCTGCGCAACCGTGGCGCCATCGGTGAACTCCACCATGCCGTGCACCACCGACTGCGGGTGCACCACCACATCGACCTGGTCGTAGTTCACGTCGAACAGCTCATGAGCTTCGATGACTTCAAGGCCCTTGTTCATCAGAGTGGAAGAGTCGATCGTGATCTTCGCACCCATGTCCCAGGTTGGATGTTTCAACGCGTCTTCCACCGTCACCAGCTCGAGCTCGGCACGCGTGCGGCCGCGGAACGGTCCGCCGCTCGCGGTGAGGATCAGGCGGGCAACTTCTTCACGACGGCCACCGCGCAACGCCTGGTAGAGCGCGGAGTGCTCGGAGTCGACCGGCACGATCTCGCCGCCGCCACGAACCCGCGCCGCGTTCACGACCGGGCCACCGGCGATGAGGCTCTCCTTGTTCGCGAGCGCGAGCCGCTTCCCTGCTTCGAGCGCCGCGATCGTGGCGGGCAGGCCCGCGAAACCGACGACGGCGTTGAGCACCACGTCGGCATCGGGCAGTGCCGCGAGCTCGGTGAGCGTGTCGGTGGAGTCGAGTCCGCTGCGAACGCGTTCGTCGGGCACGCCGAACTCGGCGGCCTGCTCGGCGAGCAACGAGGTGTTTCGCCCAGCGGCGAGCGCAACCACTTCGTAGTGCTCGCGGTGACGACGAATGACGTCGAGAGCTTGCGTCCCGATCGAGCCGGTCGACCCGAGGACGACCACTCGCCTTCTCACGTTCGACTCCGCGGCGCATCGATGACGAGCAGCGCCGGCGATGGGCGCCGCTGCGTCTGATGGGCCGTCACGAGAACAGGTGCAGCGCCCAGTAGAAGGCCGCGGGCAACGCGAAGAGCACGGCGTCGAAGCGATCGAGGAAGCCCCCGTGGCCCGGCAGGATCCCACCGAGGTCTTTGAGCCCGAGGTCGCGCTTGATCATCGACTCCACGAGATCGCCGAGTGGCGCAAAGATCGCCACGAGGATCCCGAGCACGATGCCGGCGCCGATGCCCTTGTCGGCCCATGGGTGCAACGTGCTGCCCACCACACCACCGAGCGCGATCGCGGTGATGGCACCGGCGACGAGCCCTTCGACCGTCTTGTTCGGCGACACACGTGGCATGAGCGGGGTGCGACCCATCGATCGCCCGACGAAGTACCCGACCGTGTCGGAGCCGACTGCGCAGATCACCACGCCGAGCAAGAACCCGGTCCCGCTCACCGGTACGGCGAGCAGCATCCCGGCGTACGCACCGAAGATGCCCACCCACGCGAACGGGAGCAGCGACAGCGCGATATTGACGGTTGCCCGCGCGTGCACGACTTCGAACAGATACCAGAAGAAGGTGAACGCGCCCATGATCAGTGCGGCGATGAGGATGCCCCGCTCGCCCTTGTCGTAGGCGAGCGGCACGACGGCCGCGCACCCGAGCAGGCCGAGCAAGGTGGCCGGGTGATACCCGACGCGTTGGAACGCGGTGTACAGCTCGAATGCGCACAACCCGACGATGACGGTGACCAGGATCATGGCGGGGCCACGCCCGGCCGCGAACGCACCGAGCGCGACGGCGGCGATGACGACGGCCGTGATGACCCGTGGGGCGACGTCGGCGCGCGCGCTCTCGGCTTCGTCCTCGTAGCCGCCGGCCTCGTAGTCCTCGGCGTAGCCGCCCTGGTAGCCCTCGTACTGGTCGACGTACGGACCCTCAAGCCCACCCGGTTCGGGCGGCGGACGCATTGCCGGTCCCGACCCTGGTCCGGGCGCCATCCCAGGTGCCAGTCCAGGTGCAGGTCCGAGCGGTGCTTCGTCGTTGCGGCCCCGCCCTCGGCCGCGGCGACCCTTCCGGCCTCGCCGTGGCGGCGCGAACTCGTCGTGCTGATCTTCGGGCGCACCCACGCCGAGGGTGTCGTCCCCGGCGAGTCCGCCCGCGCCCCAGTCGGCGTCGGCCCAGTCGGCGTCGCCGGTGCGGAAGCGCGGTCCCGACCCGGTCACCTGGGCCCAAGGCTCGAAGTCGTCGTCGGGCGAGTCGCCGCCCAGCACCCGGGGCACCTGACCCGTAGGGGGCTCGGTCCAGTGGGGAAGCTCAGCCGGGGTCTCGTCGGGGGCGCGCCGCCGCGCTCGCGGGGCCGGATCGGCCCACTCATCGCCGCCGCCACCCGGAAGCGGGAACCGCCCGACCGGGCGTTGCGGGGGGGCTTGGGGGGAGGCTTGCGGCGGACCCTGCGACGGACCCTGCGACGGGGCTTGAGGCGGGGCTTGAGGCGGCGGCGCATACGCAGCGTCGGGATCACCGACCACCTTGACCCCCTCGCCCGGGGTCTTGGGCACCCAATCGTCTTCGAAGTCGTCGTCACGCCAGTCCGACATAAGGGCACCAGGGTAGACCCGCGAGGGTCTCCGGCGATAGTCCCGTGGCCAGTGGGGCTGATGTGGTTGGAGTTAGACCGCCAGGAGCTCTTTCTCCTTACCCTGGGTCGCTCCGAGCTCTCGGCCCGACGACACTCAGACTGCGAGGAGCTCTTTCTCCTTATGCCCCAAGAGATCGTCGACCTCGGCCACCACCTGGTGGGTGTGCTTCTCGAGGTCCTTCTCGATGCGCTCCAGGTCGTCCTTGGAGATGTCGCCGTCCTTCTGGAGGCCTTCGAGCTCCTTGCGGGCATCCCGGCGGATGTTGCGGATCGCCACTCTGCCCTCCTCAGCCCGGTTCTTCACCACCTTCACGAGCTCCTTGCGGCGCTCCTCGGTGAGCTGCGGGAACGCGAGCCGGATCACCGCGCCGTCGTTGCTCGGGTTGACCCCGAGGTCGCTGCCTTGGATGGCCTTCTCGATGGCCTTGATGTTGCCCTTGTCGTAGGGCGAGATCACGAGCAGCCGGGGCTCGGGCACGCTGCAGCCCGCGAGCTGCTGGAGCGGCACCATCACGCCATACGAGTCGATCATGAGCTTCTCGACAACGGCCGGGTTGGCCCGCCCGGTCCGCACCGCACCGAACTCACCCTTGAGGTGCTCGATGGCCTTGCGCATCTTGTCGTGGCAGTCCTCCACGACCATCTCAGCCAGCTCGTTCTCAGCCATGGGTTCCGTCCCCCTTCAGCTCACGCGGTGCGCACGAGTGTGCCGATGGGCTCACCCACGAGCGCGCGCGCGATGTTGCCGGGCTCCATCACGTCGAAGACGATGATCGGGAGCTTGTTGTCCAAGCAGAAGGTGATGGCCGTGGAGTCCATAACCTCGAGCCGCTGGTTCAGCACCTCGAAGTGGCTCACCTCGGTGAACTTCACCGCGTCGGGGTTGGTCCGAGGGTCGGCTGAGTAGATCCCGTCGACGCCGGAGTGCGTGCCCTTCAAGATCGCCTCCGCACCCATCTCGGCCGCACGCAGCGCCGCGGTGGTGTCGGTCGTGAAGTACGGGTTCCCGGTGCCGGCCGCGAACACGACGACGCGACCTTTCTCCAGATGACGGATGGCCCGCAACGGGATGAACGGTTCGGCAACCTGGGCCATCGCGATGGCGGTCTGCACACGCGTGGGCTGATCCGCGGCTTCGAGCGCGTCCTGGAGTGCGAGCGCGTTGATAACCGTGGCGAGCATGCCCATGTAGTCGGCGCGAGCGCGATCCATGCCGCGCTTTGCACCGCTCAAGCCTCGGAAGATGTTGCCGCCACCCACCACGATGGCGATCTCCACACCGAGATCGGTGCGAGCGCTCGCCACTTCGTCGGCGATGCGCTGCACGACCTTGGCGTCGATGCCGTAGCCGATCGTGGTGTCGGCAAACGCCTCACCCGAGAGCTTCAGCACCACTCGGCGGTACTGGCTCTTCGGACCCATCACTCGCTCGCTCTCTGCCAACGTCTCCGGTCGCCGCAGTCTTTCAGGCTTCTTCGCCGACCTTGACCCGCACGAAGCGCCGGACCGTCGCGTCTTTCCCCAAGCCCTCGACGAGCTTGCCCACGGTGGTCTTGGCGTCGCGGACGAAGGCCTGCTCGATGAGCACGTTGTCCTTGTAGAACCCGTTCATACGCCCGTCGACAATCTTCTCGAGCGCGTTCTCGGGCTTGCCTTCGTTGCGGGTGAGCTCCTCGAGCACCGCCCGCTCCTTCTCGACCACATCCGCCGGCACGTCCTCACGACGCACGTACTTCGGCGCCGCCGATGCCACATGCAGCGCGATGTCGTGGGCGACTTCCTTGGCCTTCGCGTCGCCGGCCGCCACACCGCCGAGCTCCACGAGCACGCCGATGGTGCCGCGCTCGTTCTGCACGTGCTTATAACCGTCGATCACACCGTCGGGCGCCTCGTACACGACGACGCGTCCGAGCCCGATGTTCTCGCCGAGCTTGGCCGCGAGCTGGGTGATGTGCTCCTCGACCGTCCCGCCCTCGAAGTGGAGCGCGGCGATCTCTTCCTTGGCTTCCGCGGCTGCGAGCTCGGTGAGCTTCGTGACCGTGTCGGTGAAGATCGCGCCCTTGGCCACGAAGTCCGTCTCGGCCGTGAGCTCTACGAGCGCGCCGACGTTGCCGTCAACGATCACTTCAACCGCGCCATCGTTCGCTGCCTTCGCGCGCGAAGAACCGGAGAGGCCCTTCGTGCGCAGCCAGTCCTTGGCCGCCTCCATGTCGCCGTCGTTCTCGGCGAGCGCCTGCTTGCAGTCCATCATCCCCGCGCCCGTTGCCTTGCGGAGCGCGGCGACCATCGCCGCTGTGACCTCAGCCATCAGTCGGCCGCCGGCGGCTCTTCGCCGGCTGCCTCAACAACGGGCGCGTCAGCAACCGGCTCCTCAACAACCGGCTCCTCAACAACCGGCGAGTCAGCGGCAGCTGCCTCATCGGCCGCGGGCTCCTCGGCCTGCTTGGCCTTGAGCTTCGCCTCGCGTTCCTTCTGCGCAGCCGCGGCCGCGTCGCGGGCCTTCTGCTGCTCCTCGGCCTTCTTGGCTTCCTCTTCGGGATCCAGCACCTTCGGCGCCTTGGCCTCCTCCGCCTTCGGAGGCTGCTTGACCCCCTTGCGCTGCGCGAGCAGGCGTCCTTCGTCGACCGCGTCGGCGACGATCCGGCTCATCAGCGACGCCGAACGGATCGCGTCGTCGTTGCCGGGGATCACGAAGTCGATGATGTCGGGGTCGCAGTTGGTGTCGACGACCGCGATCACCGGGATGTTGAGCCGGTTCGCCTCGGTGACGGCGATGTGCTCCTTTTTGGTATCGATCACGAAGACGGCGTCGGGCAGCTTCTCCATGCGGGTGATGCCGCCGAGGTTGCGCTGGAGCTTGTCGCGCTCGCGCTTGACCTTCAGGCCTTCCTTCTTGATCATCTGCTCGGTCTCACCCGTTGCGACCATGCGGTCGAGCTCGTGGAGCTTCGCGACGCGCTTGTGCACGGTCTGGAAGTTGGTGAGCATCCCTCCGAGCCAGCGGTAGTTCACGTACGGCATGCCGCAGCGATCCGCGTGGCTCTGCATGGGTTCCTGGGCCTGCTTCTTGGTGCCCACGAACAGGACCGTGCCGCCGTTCTCCACCGTCTTCCGGATGAAGCGGTAGGCGGTGTCGATCCGCTCCAGCGTCTGCTGGAGGTCGATGATGTAGATCCCGTTGCGCTCACCGAAGATGAAACGACGCATCTTCGGGTTCCAACGGCGCGTCTGGTGACCGAAGTGAACCCCGGCCTCCAGAAGCTGCTTCATGGTGACGACAGCCACAGGGACTCCTCAAGTTGTACGTCGGCTCGCTTACGCCCCGCCCGGAGGCGGTGCGACCTGGGTGGTGCTGCGAGCCTGAGAGATCCCGGGCCGAAACCCGAGTCGACCAGGGAGTGTAGCGGGGGCCTTCTCGGCAGATCTCAGGCGGGTTCGCCCTGAAGCTTCCAGACCTCGGTGTCGCCCCAGGACCACGAGACCAGCAGATAGAGCGAGCCGCCCACTGCAACACTCGATTCGATCGTCATCACGGTCTGTCCCTCGTCGACGACACTGCCGTAGATGGGTGCTCCATCGGCCATCTCGGCCAGAACGATTCCCGTGCCGTAGGTGGTCATCGCGAACACGTCGCCGACCACGTGCGGCTCTGCCGCGACCTGTGCCAGGTTCGTCGTGTGCTTCCATCGCACGCGCCCGCTCGTTGGATCGACCACGGTGACCCGCCCAGCGATGTCCACCAGCGCCACACCGTCGGCACCTGCAGCGGTTGAGATCGCGGCCCAGTACCCGGACGTGCTGCGCCCTCCTCGGTCCCAACGTTCCCTCCCGTCGGCAAGCGCCAAGCTCCGCACCTCTGCGACGACGCGCTCTTTGCGGTCGAGGCGGATGTTCTCGGCAAATGTCACGGTTCCGGCGAACACGGCCGGGGTGGACGAGAACTCGGGCGCGTCGTGCTGCCATACGACTGCGCCGCCATCCGTCGCGAAGACCCGCAGGTGCGACCCCGCGTCATCGGCCCACGCCAGCAGGACGCGATCGTCGATGACCCATGCACGCTCAGCGACCATCCCGTCGTCAACTGCGACGGCGACGGTCCATCGAACGGTTCCCGAAGCGCCGTCGACCAGCTCGAGCACCCCGCCGTCACTCACGAGCGCGACCGCCGTCGATCCGCCGGGACCCGCACCAACCGCCGCCACGCTGGCACCCGCCAGGAAGTGCTCCCATTGGATGGCTGGTGTAACGCGGTTGATCCCGACGTAGCTGTCGTGGTCGATCGGGACGACGATCAGATCGCCGCCGATGGCGAGCGGGCCGAAGCCGCCTTCACGCGGGATGGTCAGGCGCCATCGCTGCTCGCCGGAGGTGTCCAACACCACGATCTCACCCCCTCCGCCGAGTGCGACCGCGCCAAGCTCGTCGGCCGCGAGCGTCTCGGGGTCGATCGGCCCCGAGGCTTCCCAGGCCTTGTCGAGCGTCGGCTCGGTGGTGCCCCCACTCGCGCTGCTCGCAAGCGAGAACGCCAACGCGAAGGCCGAGGCGGCAACGCCGTATCGTCGAGCACATCTCATCATGGGAGGTACTTCTCCAAGTTCGGGACGTAGGACGTGCCGCCGGGCGTCTCGGACACCTTCGCGGTGACCTTGTCGACGAGCTGCGTGTAGAGCCAGCCGCCGACGTCAGTGAAGAGGCCGCACGAGTCTGCTGGCGCGCGTCCGCTGAGGTGTGCCTGCGCGGCGCTGATGGCGTCGTCGTCGCGCAGCACCGCGGAGTGGTCGTCGGGCCACAAGGTGTCGCCGGCGGGGACAACGATCTTCGTACCTCCGGGCACGCTCGCACTCGAGGACGGCACGATCGGGTCCTCGGAGCCCACGATCGACAGGAAGCGAACTTCCGGTGGGACACCTCCGGCGTCCCAGAGCTCCTCGATCGTCGACGAGCCGGTCGACATCTGCTCGACCGACTCGGCACCGATGTAGTCGGTTGGGTCGAGTGCACGCGCGGCGATCCCCGCGAAGAGGTGCTCGTCGACCGCTTCGGCAAGGTCGGCGATGGGCGTCCCTTCGTGCGGCGACCCGAACGTGACGACGTTCTCTATCGGCGGATACTCGTGCTCATGCCCTGCGTAGACCTCGGTGAGGAACAGGTCGATCACGAGCCCGCCCTGCGAGTGACCCACGAGATCGACGGCGAGGCCGGGATGGGCGCGGTCGGCTTCTTGGACCTGACGCCCGAGCGAGCGCGCCTGCGCGTGGAGGTCGGTGATGGTGTCCTTCGGCCCGTACGTGGCTGATCCCGGTCGGTACGAGAAGTGCGCGACCT
>CAMDCC010000090.1 GCA_945889545.1 Bifidobacterium breve
TACGGTCAGCTCCGCCGCAACACCGACCGCCGCAACCGACACCGCCACGCCGCTCTTTGCCTGGCCACCACCGTGCTCATCGTCGGCAAACTCATCGACCACCGCGACCGATGGAACCTCAACTGAGCACCTATCCGCTCAAGTCCTAAACCCCGAAGACCTCTTTGAGCTCGATCGGGACCGGTGATTCGAGCTGAGCGTAGGTGCACGACTCGGGATCACGGTCGGGCCGCCAACGTTGAAAGCGCGCGGTGTGACGGAATCGGTCACCTTGCAGGTGCTCGTACGCGACTTCGGCCACGCGCTCAGCGCGCAGCGGTGTCCACGACATGTCCTTCTTGGCGTTCCAACGGTTGCCAGCGCCGGGCATCTGACCGGTGCTCTCCTGTGCCTCCGCCCACTCCCCCCACGGGTGATCGACCCGCGCGTCGGTCTCAAGGTCGGCAACCTCCTCCTTGAGCTGCTTGCGCATCGACGCGGCGAAGCTGCTTGCTACGCCCACGTGGTGCAGATCGCCGGTGTCGTCGTACAGACCGAGCAGCAACGAGCCAACGCCGTCGCCGTCTTCGTGATCGCGGTAGCCGGCCACCACACAGTCGGCAGTGCGCAGGTGCTTCACCTTCGCCATCGTGCGCTTGTCCTCTTGGTACGTGTCTTCGAGTCGCTTGGCGACCACACCGTCGAGACCGGCACCTTCGAAACGCTCGAACCACTGTTCCGCGACCGCGGGATCGGTGGTGAGCGGCGTGATGTGCACCGGCGGCTTCGCGTTGGCGAGGATCTGCTCGAGCCGCGCCCGCCGCTCCGAGAATGGTTGGCCGCGCAGGTCCTCATCACCCACGGCAAGCAGATCGAACGCGACGAACGACGCTGGGATCTCCACTGCGAGCTTCTGCACGCGACTGTCCGCAGAGTGGATCCGCATCGACAGCAGATCGAAGTTGAGACCGTCGGGAGTCACGACGACGAGCTCACCGTCCACGACCGCGCCATCGGGAAGCGCATCACGCAAGGGGCCTAGGACCTCGGGGAAGTAGCGCTGCAGCGGCTTCTGATTGCGACTTCCGAGCTCGATGTCGTCGCCGTCGCGGAACACGATGCAGCGAAAGCCGTCCCACTTCGGCTCGTACGCCCACTCGGCACCGGTGGGCATCTCGCGCGTGAGCTTCGCCAACATTGGCTTGATTGGGGGCTTGACCGGCGGCTTGACTACGAGACTCACTTTCGAACCCTGCCACAGCAACCAGGTGCGAGACTTCGTCGGCGTGCTCGAAGCAGTGCTGTGGGGCCTAGGAGCGGGATCCTCTCTCCTTCTCGGAGCGGGCGCGGTCCTCGCATGGCCACGACTCGCCAAACCGCGCACCGTCGGACTCATCATGGGCTTCGGCGCCGGCACGCTCATCAGTGCGGTGAGCCTCGAACTCGCACTCGACGGCTATCACGTAGGCGGGCCGGGCGCGGTCGGCGCGGGACTCCTCGTCGGCGCGACGGGGTACTAAGGAGTAAATCGCCTGCTCAATCGACGCGGCGGGAAACACCGCAAGCACCCGAGCCGAGGCAAGGATGACACCGAAGCCTCGGCGATCACCCTTGGGATCATCTTCGACGGCATCCCGGAGTCGGTTGCGATCGGGCTGACGCTCATCGGCAACAAGGAGATCGGACTGTCTCTGATCGGCGCTGTCTTCATCTCCACAATGCCCGAGTCGCTCGGAGCGACAGCGTTGCTTCGCAAGACGCACAGCACGTCACGAATCATGCTGCGGTGGGCAGTGATCGCCGTGATCAGCGCGCTCGCCGCCGGTGCGGGATACGTCCTGTTGGAAGGGGCTTCGAACGAGCTCATCGCGGCCTTCGAAGCAGTCGCCGCCGGAGCGATTCTCGTGATGCTCGCCGACACGATGATTCCTGTCGCGTTCGACGACGCCGGACCGACCGTCGGTCTCGCCACGACCGCAGGCTTCGCTACCGCGTTCTTCCTCTCGACCGTCGGCGTCGGCTAACTCAGGGGTGAAGAAGTTGGTGGAGATCAGCCTCTCAGAGCCGCGGCGGCACCTTCGAGCGGCAGCTCGTCGTCTTCGCCCGTCTTGCGGTTGCGGCGTTCGACGACGCCGCGGGCGACGCCCTTCGCGCCGAGGGTGAGGCGCACTGGCATGCCGAGCAGGTCTGCATCGGCGAACTTCACGCCGGGACTCGCGTCGCGATCGTCGTAGAGCACCGACACGCCCGCGGCGGTGAGCTCCTCGTAGAGCTTGTCGGCGGCTTCGCTCACTTCTCCGGTGGCCTTTCCCTTGCCAGTGATCGCCACGAGATGCATGTCGTACGGCGCGAGCGCGGCCGGCCAGGTGATCCCGAGCTCGTCGTGGTGCTCCTCGACGACCGCGGTCACGATGCGAGAGATACCGATGCCGTAGCAACCCATGACCATCGGGTGCTGCTCGCTCTCCTCGTCGGTATACAGCGCGCCCATCGCCTCGGCGTACTTGGTGCCGAGCTGGAACACCTGCCCCACCTCGATGCCACGGTCGATGGACAACGGCGAGCCACAGCTCGGACACGGATCGCCGGGTACAACCGCCACGAGGTCGGCCCACTCGGCCACCTGGAAGTCGCGCCCCAGGACGGCGTTGCGTACGTGATGATCGGTGTCGTTCGCTCCCGTCACCCACGCGTGCGGCGCGCTCACCAGCGGGTCGGAGATCACCAGGGCGACTCCGCTCGCGTCGGGGCCGATGTAGCCCTTCACGAGCCCGGGATGCGCGGCGAAGTCGTCGTCTTCGAACAGGCGAGCGGTACGCGGAGCAACCGCCTTGCGGAGCGCGGCTTCGTTGAGCTCGCGGTCACCGGGGAGCAGCGCGAGACCGACCCCGTCGTCGAGGTGGAACGCGATGCATTTGAGCAGCTCACCCTCGGCGGCACCGAGGTGCTGCGCGACGGCGGTGATCCCCGGCATGCCCGGTGTGTACACCTTCTCGAGCGCCGCGTCGCCACTCGCGCCGTCGTGCTTCTCGTCGCCCTGTTCATCGCCCTGTTCCGATCGGCGCCGGGCAACCTCCGCGTTCGCCGCGTAGTCACACTTCGGGCACCACACGATGTCGTCCTCGCCGATCTCGGCCATCGCCATGAACTCATGGTTGATGTCGCCACCGATCTCACCCGACTCGCCCTCGACCGGACGGAACGTGAGCGCGCACCTCGTGAACACGCGCGAGTACGCGTCGAACATGTCTTGATACGTGCGGCGCAGGTCGTCGACATCAACGTGGAAGGAGTACGCGTCCTTCATGAGGAACTCTCGTGCGCGCAACAGCCCGAAGCGCGGCCGCAGCTCGTCGCGATACTTCCAATTGATCTGATACAGGTTGACGGGCAGATCGCGGTAGCTCTCGAGCTCGCCCGCAACGATCGTGGTGATCACCTCTTCTGCCGTCGGCGAGAGGCAGAACTTCACCTGCTTACGGTCTTCAAGGCGGAACATCAGCGGGCCGTAGTCGTCGTTGCGAGCCGATCGTTCCCACAGCTCGAGGGGCTGCGTGATCGGCAGTGTCATCTCTTGCGCGCCCGCGGCATCCATCTCCTCGCGCACGATCTGGGCGACCTTGGCGAGCACGCGCTGGCCGAGCGGCAACCAGGCGTACATGCCGCTGGCGACCTGGCGGATGCACCCGGCCCGCAGCAGGAGACGGTGACTGGCGATGTCGGCGCCGGCGGGGTCGTCCCGGAGCGTGCGCAGGAAGAGCCGGGACATCCGCATGCGCTGAGGGTACGAGGGTGCGAGGGCCGAGATGGGCCATATTGGGCACCAATCTCCGGTCCGGAGAAATACGACCTGACCGCTGGCATTTGGGCCCGAGATTGTCTACTCTTCTCGTCGTGATCCGGGAACGCGGTGCCCCATCTATCTCGATGGGCCGCACGCCGCATGAGCACACCGACGAGATGTGTCGTCGCGCTCTCTCGGGCCGCGCCCGCTAACTCAGCGCCCGCGCCCCGCCTCCCCACCCCTTCTCCCCGGGAGCCGCGCGTGATCCGCATCACCTCCGAACACCACTTCGCTCGTCACCTCTCCACAGACACCTTTGAGGACCGTTCATGAGCATCGACGTCACCTCCCTGCGCGTCCGCCCGCTCGAGCCCGAGATCGAGGCCGAGCTCGACCGCTACGAGAACGGCGTGCGCCGGTACCTCGCGCAGGAGATCGACGAGGACGCGTTCCGCGTGTTCCGTCTCAACCAGGGTGTGTATGGCCAGCGGCAGGGCGGCCATGCCCAGATGCTGCGGGTCAAGATCCCTTACGGCCGCATCGAACCCGACCAGCTCGAGATGATGGGGTACATCGCCGAGAACTATTCGCGAGGTTGGGGTCACCTCACGACGCGCCAGAACGTGCAGTTCCACTTCGTCGACCTCGAGCAGACCACCGAGGTGCTGCGCTTGCTTGCCGCCGTCGGGATGACGAGTCGCGAAGCGTGCGGCGACACCGTGCGCAACGTGGCCGGCTGCCACCTCGCCGGTGCGTGCCCCTACGAGGTGCTCGACATCAGTCCGTGGGCCGAGGCCGCCAAGGACCTCTTCCTGCGCAACCCGATCTCGCAACGGCTCCCGCGCAAGTTCAAGATCAACTTCTCCGGCTGCGCCACCGACTGCGGTCAGGCGATGTTCAACGACGTTGGCGTGATCGCCGTGAACCGACCGCTCCCCGACGGCACGGTGGAGCCTGGCTTCCGCGTGTTCATCGCGGGCGGGCTCGGTGCCAACCCGCACCCGGCGCAGGCGCTCGAGGAGTTCACGACCCGCGACGACCTGCTGGCGACGATCGAGGCGATCCTGCGTGTCGAGAACAACCACGGCAACCGCGACAACAAGTTGCGCGCCCGTCTCAAATGGCTCGTCGACACGATGGGCATTGACGAGCTGCGCGAGCGAATCGTCAAGGAGCGCAAGTTCCTGATCGCGTCGTCTACGTACCCCGGCGGGATCCCGAAGGCTGTCCAAGAGCTCGGCGACACCGCGGCAGGCATGACGACTACCCCGGCCGACGGCGTGCCCGTCGAGCTCGGCGGCCTCGACCCGTACCGCAAGTGGGAGCTGGCCAACGTGGTGCGCGGCCGCGCCAACGGTACCGTGAGCGCGTACGCCTACTGCCGTCTCGGCGACATCACGACCGCGCAGTTCCGTGGCCTCGCCGCAGTGCAGCAGGACTTCGGTGTCGAGGTGCGCATCACCAACCGTCAGAACTTCGTGCTTCGCGGCCTCACCGAGGACAAGCTCCCTGAGTTGCACGCTCGGCTGGTCGAGATCGACATGGCCGAAGCCGGTGCCGAGCTCGCCCGCGACGTGGTCGCGTGCCCGGGCGCCGACACCTGCAACCTCGCGGTCACCCAGTCGCGTGGGCTCGCGGCCGACATCGGTCGTGCGCTCGACGACGCCGGGCTGGCCGAGGTGGGCGGCGTGCGCGTGAACATCTCCGGCTGCACCAACTCGTGCGGCCAGCACCACATCTCCGACATCGGCTTCTGCGGGCTCGAGCGCCGTGCGCACGGTCGTTCCGCGCCCGGCTACCAGATGCTGCTCGGCGGACGTGTCGGCCAGATGGAGATCGCATTCGGCGAGAAGGCCACGAAGGTTCCGGCCAAGGCAGCCGCGACCGCGGTCGTGCGCGTCGTCGAGCGCTTCGCGGGCGAACGATCGGCCGGCGAGACGTTCACCGAGTGGCTCGACCGCAGCGGTGGCGCCAAGACCGTGGGTGAGGGCCTGAAGGATCTCGACGAGTTCCCATCGCCCGAAGACGGTCCCGACTTCTACGTCGACTTCGACGAGACCGGTCCGTACGAAGCCGTCGTGGGCGACAGCGAGTGCGCAACATGAGCGCCTCCCTGTCTCAGTCGCTCGCGGCGGCGGAGGACGCCGCCGCCTCGGACGCTCGCTCCCTGGGCGAGCTCCCTGCGCTCGCTTCGCTCGCTCCAGTCGCCGCACCGCACGAGGTTCCTGATCTCGGCGAGCTCGCGGAGGCCTCGCGGCGCTTCGAGACGGCACCGCCAACATCGGTCATCGCGTGGGCATGGGAGCGCTTCGGTCCCGAAGTCACGCTCGCGTCGTCGTTCCAAGACTCGGTGCTCATCGACCTCGCGATGCAGGTTGCCCCCGAGATCGAGATCGTGTTCCTCGACACGCAGTACCACTTCGCGGAGACGCTCTGGTACGTGGAAGAGGTGCGCCAGCGCTACAAACTCAACCTCAACGTGGTGCATCCTGCGATCGAGCCCGACAACCGCTGGAAGACCGACATCGACACGTGCTGCGCGGCTCGCAAGGTCGGTCCGCTCGAGCGCGCACTCGTGGGCAAAAACGCGTGGATGACGGGGCTTCGCCGCTCCGAGACTCCCGAGCGCGCCAAGGCCCAGATCGTGTCGTTCGACCTCGGGCGCGGCATGGTGAAGGTCAACCCGATCGCCACGTGGACCGAAGACGACGTGCGTTCGTACGAAGCCGACCGCGACCTGCTCCGCCACCCACTCCACGACCGTGGCTACGGCTCGATCGGCTGCTGGCCGTGCACCGTGCCCGTCGCCGAGGGCGACGACCCTCGCGCCGGCCGCTGGGCCGGCACCGGCAAGCTGGAGTGCGGCCTCCACCAATAACCCCGGATTCTCGGCACGTTGAAGGCGTCTATTTGTCCTTCAACGTGCCGAAAAACCGCAACGTGGCAACATCTGGTCATGCCGGTTCACGATGTCGCGCAACGCGGTTTCGATGCCGCGAGCGACGCGTACGAACGAGCGCGACCGTCGTATCCGCCTGACGCCGTTGCTTGGCTCGTCGAGAACCTGGCGATCGACTCGTCGAAACTTGTCTGCGATCTTGCTGCCGGCACCGGGAAGCTGACCCGACTGCTCGCGCCGACCGGTGCGACGCTGATTGCGGTCGAGCCTGTGGAGGGGATGTCGCGCCACCTGCGCGCTGCCCAACCCGACATGCCGGTCGTCGCGTCCACGGCCGAGGCATTGCCCTTCGACAAGGCCACGCTGGACGCAGTGACCGTCGCCCAAGCGTTCCACTGGTTCGACGCTGACCGCGCCTTTGGGGAACTCGCACGCGTGTTGCGCCCCGGCGGCCGAGTCGGCTTGATATGGAACATGCGTGACCGATCCGTCCCGTGGGTGGACACACTCTGGGGCGTGATGGACCGCGTCGAGAAGAAAGCACCTTGGCGCGACCACGAACGGTGGTCCGACTCTGCCCTCGGTGAGCGGGCCGGGTTCGGGCCACTTGGTGTCGCCGAGTTCCGCCATGAGCAACACCTCACACCCGACGACGTGATCGAACGATTCGCGTCGGTGAGTCACGTCGCGGTCCTGCCCCCAACCGAACGCGAGGACGTACTCGACGAGATCCGCGAGATCCTCGCGAGGGACCCGGCAACCGCGGACAAGGCCGAACTCGCGATCCCCTACCGGGTGGACGCGTACTGGTGCGAGCGGCTCCCATGACGGTATCGAAGCGCACACGACTGGGCGTGGCCGCAGGGCGGCTCGCCGGCGCGCTGTCACGAACGCTCACCCGCGGCCAAGGCGCAACGATCAGCGGGCGCGTCATCAACAAGATTGCGCCCAACGCGCTCGAAGAGCTCGCCGACGGGCAGCGCGTCACGTTGGTCTCCGCGACGAACGGCAAGACGACCACCACCCGCTTTCTCGCCACCGCACTCACGACCGCTGGTCGCACGGTCACTACCAACTCGACCGGAGCAAACCTCACATCGGGCATCGCACCAACGCTCGCCGGCGCGGCAGGCCCGGGCGATGCGGTGCTCGAAGTCGACGAGCGGGTGCTGCCCCGCGTGATCGATCCACTCGGTGCCGAGCTGCTCGTGCTCGGCAACCTCTCTCGGGACCAGCTCGACCGCTACGGCGAAGTACACGCAGTGAGTGAGTCGTGGCGCACCACGATGCAGTCGCATCCCGGGGTCGCCGTCATCGCGAACGCGTCGGATCCGCACGTGGTGTGGGCCGCAACGCCAGGAAAGGTCACGTGGGTGGCGCTCGGCCTCGGCTGGCGATCCGACGCCGCGACGTGCCCGGAATGTGGCGCGCTGCTCACGTGGTCTACCGATCGCTTCGACTGCCCCAAGTGCGGCTTCGCGCAGCCCGCCACCGACAACATCCTCGACGGCGACACCCTGGTCCTCGATGGAGCGCGCATCCCGCTCGACCTCGCGCTCCCCGGCCGCTGGAACCTCGCGAACGCGGCGCTCGCTGTGACCGCCGCCGCGCACCTCGGCATCGATCCCGTGCACGCCGCGACATCGCTGAAGACCGTGACGAGTGTGGCTGGTAGGTACATGCATGTGCCACTCGGCGACGGCCGCTCGGCGCGCGTACTGCTGGCCAAGAACCCAGCAGGATGGACCGAGGTGCTCCGCTTTCTGCACCGGCGCGACACCGCGGTCGTGATCGCCGTCAACGCTCGGGTAGCTGACGGCAAAGATCCGTCGTGGCTGTGGGACGTGCCCTACGAGCTCCTCCGTGGGCACGAGACCGCGGCTGCCGGTGATCGGCGCCTCGATGTAGCGGTGCGTCTCCGCTACGCGGAAGTGGACCACGAAATCGAGCGCGATCCCGTTGCCGCGGCGCGCGAGCTCGAAGGCGACGAGGTGCACATCGTGGCGTCGTACACGCAGTTCTCCGCGCTCTACCGCAAGTACGGAGATACCACATGAGCGCCGTCCGCGACTCCGCCGTGCGCATCGGGCTCATCTACCCGGAACTCCTCGGCACCTACGGCGACCGCGGCAACGCGATCGTGCTGGTGCAACGCACTCGTTGGCGGGGTATCCCGGCCGAGCTCGTCGAGGTCGACGCGGGCGAGCCGATCCCCGACTCTCTCGACGTGTATATCTTCGGCGGTGGTGAAGACGACCCGATGGAGATGGCCGGCGCGGGCATGCGCGAGTCGAAGGCGAGCATCGAGCGGGCGCACGCGAACGGTGCGGTTGTCCTTGCCGTGTGCGGTGGCTACCAGCTCATCGGGCATCGCTACATCGCGGCCGACGGAGAGATCCTCGAAGGCATCGGATTGGTCGACGTAGAGACACGCGCCGGTTCACCGCGCCTCATCGGCGAGCTCGTCGCCTCACCCAACGACGACGTCAACTGGGGCGAGTTCGGACCGCCGCGCGCGCTCACCGGCTTCGAGAACCACGGTGGCCGCACCACACTCGGCGAGGGTGTTGCGCCGCTCGGCAAGGTGCTGGCCGGCGGAGGAAACGGTGACGGCAGCAAGACCGAAGGCGTGCTCGCCGAACGGATTATCGGCACGTACCTCCACGGTCCGGTGCTCGCCCGCAACGCCGAACTGGCCGACCGAATCATCGCCTGGGTCGCTGGCAGCATCCCTCCGCTCGAAGCGACGCTCGAGCAAAGCCTGCGCGCCGACCGCCTCGATGCGGCAATGGTCCGCGGAGTCCACAGATGGTGGCGCGACCGCATGTTGGCGCGAGGCTGAGGGCGCGATCCGCGCCATTCGCTAGAAGGAGAGACATGACGAATCCGTTTGGATACTCGGGAAAGCGTGTGGTCGTGACGGGCGGCGCCACCGGTGTGGGGGCCGCGCTCCTCGACCTCTTGGCTGAGCTCGATTCGGAACACGTCACGGTGCTCGATGTGAAGGCTCC
>CAMDCC010000091.1 GCA_945889545.1 Bifidobacterium breve
CGACGCGTGAGGCGACGCGCACGGTGCAAGGAGTCACCAAGAAGGCGATCGAGATCGTGGTCATCGTGCCCGACCTCGACGCGTTGCGCGCCAAAGGAATCAGCGTGTCCGACCAGACGACGGCCGACCTCGTTGACCAAGAGTGGCAGGGATTCGTGGACGCATTCGGACCCATCAACGGTCGCGAGATCGTGCTGAAGACCGTCGGGTGGGACCCGATCGATGCCACCTCGTTCGACAAGGCGTGCACCGCGGCGACACAGGACAACAAGCCGTTCGTCGTGCTCAACGGCACCGGGTTCCAGATGTCGTCGGTCGGGTGCATCACCGTCGACAACGACACCCCGTTCATCTCGGGCGACATGGCGTACGGCGAACTCTTGAAGGCGTCCGGGAAGAACCTTCTGACGTTGGGTCTCCCCTCTGAGGTGGCCGCGACCGGAGCGGTCGAGCTGATCGTCGAGAACGAAACGGTTCCGAAGACTGCGAAGATCGGGATCATCTCCAACAACATCCCCGAGGTAAAGGCCGCCGGCGACACGCTCGAATCCGAGTTGACGAAGAACGGGTTCGATGTCGTCAGCAAGGTCGAGGTCAACGGCCTCGCGGCTGACCTCGGGTTGCTCAATCGAGAGACGGCGGCCGCCGCGACGACGTTCCAGGCCGTGGGGGTCGACACCGTGTTCAACACGCAGTCGTTCACGCAGACCGGCTCCTTCTTCTCCGAGGTGAAGAAGAACAACCTCGGCTTCAAGGTCTTCGCCATAGATGGGCAAGCCAATACGTGCACCCCCGTCTCGGTGATGCGCGGGCCAAGCTCCGGTGCGGGGACCACGTGCATCACCGCGTGGGACGCTCGGGTCGCGACGACGGGTGACTCGATCAAGCCCGACTCAGCGTTTGAAGCGAAGTGCCGCGAGCAGTTCGACGGAACGCGCCCGCTGCCGAGCCTGCCTGGCGGTGGGAACGGCATTTTTGAAACGGGTGGCGTGAAGTATCAGCAGGAACTCGTATCGAGCGAGTGCACGATCGTGAACCTTCTCTTGCCGGCAATCAAGAAGGCTGGCAAGAACGTCACGTGGGAGAAGGTGTACAAGAATTTGCTCGCAACCAAGAGCGGACCCGCTGCGTTCCTCTCGGAGGGTAAGGGCAGCTTCGGGAAGAACAAGCTGTACTACGCGAACCCGGTGATGCACTACACGCTGCTGGTGGCGCCGACCACGAAGACGGCGGACGCGAACGGTCTCTATGGCGGCTGCGGCACCCCTGCGCCGTGCTGGGTCTCGCAGGAAGTGAACGGGCAGGAGTGGTTCCCGATCTCCGGCAAGCCCAAGCTCTGACCTACCCCGAGGGCGGTCGGCAGTGCTCGATGTAGTCATCCGCGGCGGACAGGTCGTCGATGGAACCGGCGCGGCATCACAACGCGCCGACGTCGGGATCCAGGGCGATCGGATCGTCGTCATCGGCGCGGTGGATGCCGAAGCCGCAACAACGATCGACGCGACCGGCAAGGTGGTGGCGCCGGGATTCGTCGACGTGCATACGCACTACGACGCGCAGGTCTTCTGGGACGGCGCGCTCACGCCGTCTCCGTTGCACGGCATCACGACCGTATTCGCGGGAAATTGTGGCTTCACGATCGCGCCGCTGACCGACGACCCGGCAGACGGCGAGTACCTGATGCGCATGCTCGCGCGAGTCGAGGGGATGCCGATCGAGGCGCTGCGCACCGGTGTCCCCTGGGACTGGCAATCAAGCGCCGACTTCTTCGAACGGATCGACGGTCGCCTCGGGATCAACGCGGGCTTCATGGTGGGGCACTCCGCGATACGGCGCGCCGTGATGCGGACCGAGGCTGTCGAGCGCGAGTCGACCCCCGACGAGCTCGACCAGATGCGCACCCTGCTGCGAGACGGGTTGGAAGCGGGTGGGCTCGGGTTCTCGACGTCGTGGTCGCGCTCACACAACGACGCCGACGGCCACATGGTGCCCTCTCGCTACGCGACACGCGAGGAGCTCATCGAGCTGTCGCTCGTCGCTGGGGAGTTCGAAGGAACGTCACTCGAGATGAACCCGAAGTCGGGCAACCTCGAGACCTGGACGATGGAGCTCATGAGCGACATGTCGTCCGCGGCGCAGCGTCCGATCAATTGGAACCTGCTCGTCGTCAATGCGCGTGGCCTCGAGGAATGCGAGCGGCAACTCACGGCCGGGGACCACGCCGCCCGGCAGGGCGGCCGTGTGGTCGCACTCACGATCCCGGTGGGGGCCGGCCAATCGCGGCTGTCCTTCCACTCCGGAGTCCTGTTCGACTCGATGCCGACGTGGGACCAGGTCATGCTCCTCCCCCACGACGAAAAGCTTGCGGTGTTCCGCGACCCTGAGGCGCGCCAGCGGCTCGACGAAGCCGCGCAGAGCCCCGAGAACCCGACGCGCTACTTGGCGCATTGGGATCGACTGACGATCCTCGACGTGGTTGCGGACGAGAACGAGCAGTATGTGGGCAAGACGATCGGCGAGATCGCTGAAGCCGAAGGCCGCGAGACGTGGGACGTGATGTGCTCGATTGCACTCGCGGACGAGCTCTACACCGGGTTCGGGCTCATCTCGCGGCCCGACACCAACGACGACTGGAAGGCGCGTGCCCACGTGTGGCGAGACTCGCGGGCACTCGTGGGTGGCTCCGATGCTGGCGCCCACCTCGACATGATGACCACGGCGGGGTATCCGACCAACATGCTCGCCGCCGTTCGCGACCACAACCTCATGGGCATAGAGGAGGCGGTGCACCTCCTCACCCAACGGCCGGCCGAGCTGTACGGCCTCCGCGATCGCGGAGTGCTGCGCGAAGGCTGGAAGTCCGACGTCGTCGTCTTCGACCCGGCGACGGTCGATGCCGGGCCGGTCGAGATGCGCTATGACCTCCCCGGCGGATCCGGTCGTCTCGTCAACGACTCAATCGGTATCGACCACGTGCTGGTCAACGGTGTGCCCATCGTCAGCGACGGTGCATTGACCGACGCGCGGTCCGGCGCGTTTCTCCGCTCCGGACGCGACACCACGAACCCCGCCCTGGACTGACGCAGCCTCGGTCAGGCCCGTACCCATCTCGGCAGGGTGACGTCGTCGACTTGCTGGAAGACGACGCGGACTGGTTCGCCGATCCGGATCGTCGTGGGGTCGATGGAGTTGATCGCCGCGGTCTCATCCGCGATCAGGTTGCCGACGATCCGAATCGACGGATCTTCCTCGAGCTCCACGATGATCGCGTTGTACGGCGCGAGCTCGGCGTAGGCAGGCAGCAGCGGCGGGTGCGGAACGATGAACGACCAGATCGAGCCGCGGCCGTTGGTGGCGACCCACGTGACCTCGACCGATCGGCACGACGGGCACATCGGCCGTGGCGGCATGCGCCATTGACCACACGACCCGCACGCCTGGACGCGAAGCTCGCCGGCGGCAGTACCCGACCAGAAGCCGGCGGTGTCCTCGTCCTCGACATCGGGGAGCAGGAACGAGCCCTCCATCAGGCGTCCTCAGTAAAGAGGATGGCGGAAGTCGGCACGCCCTCGCCGCTCGTCACGAGCGATACGCCGGCACCCTCCACCTGACACGTCGACGTGCCGCGGATCTGCCGGACGCCCTCGAGCACCAGGTTGAAGCCGTGCACGTTCGCCTCCGACATACCGCCGCCTGACGTGTTCACCGGCAGCCGTCCGTTCGGCCATTCGATGTTGCCATCGTCGGTGAACGGTCCCCCTTCGCCCCGGTCACAGAAGCCGTAGCCCTCGAGCGAGAGGGGGATGAGCGGGCTGAACGCGTCGTAGAGCTGCGCGACTTTCACGTCATCCGGACCAACATCTGCGTTGGCCCACAGTCGGGTCGCAGCCGTCCACGCTGGTCCGCGCAGAGGGTCGGCGCAGAAGTAGTTCGTCATCACGTTGTGCTGCGGCGGGAGGCCTTGGGCGAACGCATGGATGTACACGGGCTTGTTCGCGCAGTCCTTCGCCCGGTCTGCCGACACGATGACGACCGCGAGTGCGCCATCGGTCTCGAGACAGTTGTCGAACAGGCACAGCGGCTCGGAGATCCACCGAGCGTTCATGTAGTCCTCACGCGACAACGTCTTGTGACCCATGGTCGCCACCGGGTTTCGGTTCGCGTGCTTTCGGAGCGCGATCGCCACGTTCGCGAGGTGATCGCGTGTCGTGCCGAACTCATGCATGTGGCGTCTGGTGAGCAACGCGATCTCGTCGACCGGACGCACCACTCCAAATGGTCGGCTGAATTGCCACGAGCCCGGGATGCGCTGGTTCACCTTCGCCCACGGACGGCTGGTCTTCGACGCGCGCTTGCGGGCTCGCCAGGCGACGGCGACCTCGCATTGCCCGGTGGCCACGGCCAACGCGGCCTGGCCGGTCACGCCGCACCCTGCTCCCCCGCCATATCCGACCTGGGAGAAGTAGGTGATCTCGCCGAGGCCTACGTTGCGGGCGACATCGACCTCCCGGCCATCCTCCATGTTGAACGAAGCCAGGCCGTCGACTTCGCTCGGCTTGATGCCGGCGTCGTCGAGCGCAGCGCTGATCGCCTGGCACGCGAGCGAGAGCTCCGTCGACTCGAGACCCTTGCCGAACGCGGTCTGCCCAATGCCGACAACAGCAGTGCGGCCCTTGAGGAATCCCGCCACGAACGAGCCCTTCTGATCGCCACTGCCAGTCGGCGTCGTGGCCCGAGACCGCCGCACAGTAGCCCGGTGAGGCTGAATGTGACAGTCTCATGTCACATTTTGGCCCGAATCCGAGCTCAGAGTCGCCGCTTGCCTTGTACGCGTGTACGACTACAATGCATACGTATGGCTTCACAAGTATCGACTGCTCGGGTCTCTCACCGTGGCCAGACCAGCCTTCCCGCTGACTTGCGGCACCGCTGGGGCATCGAGGACGGCGGCGAGGTTGCCTTCATCGATCTTGGTGACGTCGCGCTGATTCTGCCTGGAGGCACCGACGCGGCCCGGGCCGAACTGCGACGCGTTCTCTTGAACGGCGCGTACGAGATGGCGGTCGCCACCATCGACGACCCCGACCTTGCCGACCAATAGCGTCCTCATCGACGACCGACTCCTCGTCGCCTATCTCCTCGACGCCAAGCTCGCACTCCCGAAGCGCGCAGAGTTACACACCACCGCCTATTGGTACTACCGGGCGTGTCGCGCCGCGGTGGCGGGCAGCGTCGGACAGCTCTCGGGACCCTTCCGAGCCTTGCCAGCCGACGAGCAGGCCCGCGCCGTCGACGGGCTGCTCCAACTTCCCGAGAACGTTGGCCTCCTCGAAAGCCGCCGACTCGTCCCCGAGATGGCCGAGGTCGCGCGTCGCCACGCTCGGTTGAACCTGATGAACATCGAGGCGACCGCCGCCGCGCGGCTGCTGTCGGCCCGCGTGCTGCTCTCACCACCGGCATCCAGAGGCATCCTCCCCGCGACGCTCACCCACGAGAACATCGGCTGGGACACCCTCGACCGCGGTTGAGCAGAGCGGCGCCGAACGGCTGGACGAGATGCCTGGGAGGCGAATCGTCTTCCTCTAACGAGCATGGCAACAAGATTGCCGGGCGCTTCGACATCAGCGATCTCGGCAAAGGCCGGCTCCACCGTGGTGTGGCCCAAGCCGCGTTCGATGTCGTGACAGACGCAGATGGTTGGGCTACTGGTGATGGACTCCGTCTTCGGAGCACCTGCGACGATGCGGTCACGATTGGCGGCGACATCGATCACCCACCAGTTGCGCGTCGGGCGAACGTCGAACATGGCACCAACGTGGCGGTCGTAGATCCGCTCGAAGAGCTCGGCCTTCACATCTCGACCTGGGTCGGCCATCGCCCGAGCGTGCGCGGCGGTCGGCACTCGAACGGTCTCCAAGCCTCGCTCAACCGCGAAGCGCAGGATGCTGTTGAGCAACAGCCGATCCCACCCGTCGAAGACCTTCTCGACGCGAGTCTTGAGCTGCCGGCGTCGCGAGATCCGCTGCACGACGTCCGAATGGTGCATCGAGGTGTAGAGATCTGAGCCACAGATCGTCATGCCCGCGGCCGCGACCTGCCCCTCCAGCCCGAACTGCTGGCGGTGCCAGATGATCTCGTCGTCGAAGAACAGCTCAGTGGGAAGCCCCTCGATCGCGCTCGGCAGCGCGAACAGCACGGCCTCCCACATCTGGTCGGGCTTGGGGTGCAGACCCGACCGGTAGGCGAACTTGTACCCGTCGAACACAGATTTCGGCAGGTAGAACGCGCGATGGGGAAAGAAATGCCGGCTTCGGTATCCGGCTCGGCGGAAATCAACGAGTCGGTCGGTCGAGAACTCACGAAAGCGCATCCCGCGGTCGTGGCTCACGAAGAACTTTGCGTCGGGACCTGGCGCACACGGTCGTCGATGAGGCGGTTGTACTCCTCGTTCATGGTGCGAGTACACGTGGTGATGTTGAAGTCAGCTTCGACACGCTGGCGGCCGTGGGCGCCCATCTGTCGACGACGCTCCGGGTCCTTGGCTATTGCGAGAAGCGCGTTCGCGATCGCATCAGGATCGCGAGGCGGCACCACGAATCCATCGACACCGTCGGTCACCGCCTCTCTCATCCCCCCGACATCCGTGACGACGACGGGAATACCGACGGACATCGCTTCGAGCGTCGCGGTATTCAGGCCTTCGCTCAAGCTCGGCAGCAAGAACACGTCGGCCGACCTCAGCGCCTCGCACACTTCAACGCGCGAAGCCAAGCCCGGCGCGCTGACGCAACTCTCGAGGCCCAGGTCGCGCACCGCGGTGAGAGCGCTCAGGCGACCGCCGCTGTCTCCGCCGAGGATCAAATACGAGATGTCGACGCCTGCTTGCTGCACCTGGGCAATGGCCTGGAGCGCATACTCATACCCCTTGACCCAGTTGAGCCGTCCGACGCTGACCACGCGCAACCGGCGACGTTGGTGTTCGTCGGCGGGTCCTTCAATTCCCTGCTGCCATGGGTCCGGATGGAAGAAGGTCGTGTCGATCCCAAAATGACACACGAATGCCTTCGAGGGATCGAGACCGAGTTCCAGCGCATGCATTCGCAGGTCGTCAGAGATGCAATGCACGAGGTCGACGTGTTCGAACACTTCTCGGATCTGCGAGCGTTGCTGCTCATCGCCGAGCGTATTGATCAGAAGGTCAGAGCCGTGGCACGTCACGACGACGGGGGTGTCGAGCAATGGCATGGCATCGAGGCAACGACCCGCGAGGTCAACCCACCCAAGATGAACGACGTCGGCCGGATGCACGAGCAGGGGCGCCGCCACTTGGAGGGCCTTGAGCACCTCCCGACTCTGACGACTGCGACGACGAGTCGCGCGCACCAGTCGCCACAACCTCAACGGGTGCCGAACCGCGGCGGAGAGCAGCGAACGCGCAAGCATCCGCGACCTGCCCGAACGATTTCCGACCTGCGGCGCGAATACTCGGACCCGCCCCGCTCCGGGCTTCAGCGCAAGGCCGTCGAGTCCAGGGTCGTCCTCGGCACGATCACCCGCGACGACGCAAATGTCATTGCCGAGATCGGCCAGCTCAAGTGCATCGTCGAGGCAAAACGAATTGTGATGCGCGTAGTACAGACGAGTTACGACGAGAATGCGCACGTCAGATCATAGAAAGAGCACACCCGAACGCACGCTCCCAGCCAGTCGGCCCGCTCGGTACGCCGCCCGGCGAACCCAGATTCGACGCGTGCGCGAGCGGAACAGATCGAAGCCGTGGACCAGGATCCACGCCCACCCTCGGAGAGCAGCCGTAGTGCTCGATCGCGGCATCCCCCGTGCCCGAAATGCCCGATAGAGCTGACCACCGGACTTGCCGTACTGGAACCACTGCCGCGCGGTCTGGCCCAATCGGTGGCGCGGGCGGACGTGAATCACAGCTTTCGGCTCGAACGCGATCTCGTAGCCACCCAGCTGGGCTCGCCACGAGAACTCGATGTCGGATCCGCCGAACGTGAACGCCTCGTCCCACCCCAGATCTCGGGCGACCGTGGACCACACGCCGCAGTTGCCACCGGGGATGCCGACCAGGAACTCGTGCTTTACCGAGAGATGATTGACCGCGTCCTCCCGGGGCACGAGGTCATCGGCGCCGGTGAAATGCGCCGTCTCGAGCGCTCCGGCCACGACATCGGCGCGGGGTGCGGCCCAGGCCAGCGCTTCGAGCCAGCCGGGCGACACCACGTCATCGCCGTCACAGAACACGATGAAATCACCGGAAGCATGCTCGACCCCAACGTTCCGGGCGTGGTTGAGGCCCTTTCGCTCCGACGCGTCGATCAGGCGGAGCTGCGGAAGCCGCTGCTGCCACTCCATGGCAACCTCACGCGTATCGTCGGTCGACCCGTTGTCACACACGAGCACCTCCCACCGATCGCGGTAGGTCTGCTGTGCCAGTGCGGCGAGCTGATCGGGCAACAGGGCGGCCTCGTTGAGCACCGGGATCACGACGCTGGTGAGTTCAGGTCGAGATCGGAGAGGCACGCGCACCCGATCGTACCGGCCGCTTCTGCGATCCTCTGGCGAGGGCGTACCCTGTTGCGAACAACCGGCAAGGGTCGAGCCCACGAGGGAGCGCACTGTGCGGAGCACTGGGATATCGCGTGGGCTTGCCGTCCTCGTGCTGGGGTTCGTGGCCGGAGCCGCAACGGTGATGCTCGCCGATCCGAACACGCCCGAGACGAGAGTCGTCTTGAGCGCGGACACGGCGGCCGCTGGGCACTCGCACACCGAGAGCGCAATCACCTACGACCAGCTCCCGAAGAAGACCAAGGCCCAGGTCGACCAGGTAATCGCGCTCTGGGCGACCAAGTACCCGACTGCGGCCGACGCCGCGAAGGGCGGATGGTTCAAGGCAACCCGCAGCCTCTACGGCATCGGCGCCCACTACATCGAGAACGCGACGTCGTTCGGCGGGACCGCGACGTTTGACATGCTGAAGCCGAACATCCTCCTGTACGACGGCGAAGGGCCCGACGCGAAGTTTGCCGGCGTCAGCTACGTCGTCGGCGGCTCGCCCGAGGGATTCGACGGCGCGTACGACTCGTGGCACAGCCACAAGTCGGTCTGCAGCCAAGGCGGCACCGTGACGTCGCTCACCGAGGACGACTCCCCGATCTGGCAGAGCGAGAGCGAGTGCACCGCCGGTGGCGGAAGGGTGATCCCGCTGGCCAACGACAACATGATGCACTTGTGGATCGGACCCGACTACATCGACGGCGCGCCGATCTTCGCCCACGACCACCCGAAGCTCTTCGACGGCTTCAGCCCCAAGACTGCCGACTGACCGGGTATCAACCGGCGGCGGCGAGGATCGCTCGCGCTCGACGCGCCATCGGCTCGTCGACCATCTCACCGTCGAACACGATGGCGGCCTCACCCGCCCGTTTCGCGTCTTCGTAGGCCTCAAGAAGTCGACGCGCCCGGTCGAGCTCCGCTTCGGATGGCGAGAACACTTGATGGGCCAGCGACACCTGCGACGGGTGGATGCACATCTTTCCCGCGTAGCCGATCGCCCGTCCTTCGTGCGCGTCGGCAAGGAACCGATCTGCATCAGAGAAGCTCGCCACGATCTGGTCGAGGGGATGCACGTCGGCCATCCGCGCAGCGAGC
>CAMDCC010000092.1 GCA_945889545.1 Bifidobacterium breve
GATCACAGCTCTCGTTGTGCTCCCACCCACGATCGCGAACCCGACGATGTAGGCGAGGTGGGCAAGCAGGAACGAGCCCAGGCCCACGACGAATCGATCCTTTGGCAGCATGAGCGCAACATCACCGCCGAGCGAGAACACGAGCGCGATCACGAAGGCAATCCGCTGATCTGCGGAGCTTGGGTCGAGTGTTGCGGCCACCCCGACGAGAGCTGCTGTCGTCAGTGGCTTGCACACATACTCGAGTGCCTTGTTCTCCCGCGCCACGGCAACCCAGTCGACCAGCGCCGCAATGACTGCGAGCACAAGGAGGACGCTCGCCGTAGTCGTCACGGCTGGAGCCGCTCCACGATCCACGCGCCGTTCGCGGCGCGTCGGTAACGAAGCCGGTCGTGCAGACGGTCGTCGCGGTGCTGCCACAGCTCGACGCTGTCGGGATCTACCCGGTAGCCGCCCCAGAATGACGGGAGCGGGACATCGTCGGTGTCGCCAAAGCGCTGCTGTACGTCGTCGACCGCCGCCTCGAGCGCGGCACGCTCGCTGATGGGCTCACTTTGGTGCGACGCCCACGCGCTCAATCGACTGGCGAGCGGCCGGCTCCGCCAGTACTCGATCGAATCCGCGGGCGAAAGCCGCGTCACCGAGCCGGTCACGCGCACCTGCCGTCCGTGCTCGCGCCAATGCAGGATGAGCGCGGCGCGCGGGTTCTCCGCAAGGTCACGACCCTTCGCGCTGCCGTAATTGCTGTAGAAGCACAACCCGCGCTCGTCGTAGCCCCGCAGTAACACCATGCGCGCCGACGGGTCTGCGCTGGCGTCGGCCGTCGCCACCACCATCTCGTCCCACCCGGGCACCTCGTCACTCCGAGCCTCGTCGATCCAGCGGCCAACCTGCTCCATCGGATCGGCGGCGATGTCCGTCTCGTGCAGCGCGGGCTTCATCACGGTGTGCGATCAGTACCCGGGTCGACTGAGCAGCCCACGAACGCGGACGCTCTTGTACGCGACCCTGAGCACGAGCGCTCCGGCCGCGAGGTAGACGAGGTCGAGCGCGGCACCCGTCGCGAGCTCACCCCAGAGGACCTGCCCGTTGGCCAAGAACTCGCGGGCGGCCTCGAACACATGCGAAACCGGGATCGCGTGCGAGATCGGCTGGAGCCAACCGGGAAGGGAGTCGACGGGATAGAAGACGGCCGCCGCGGGCTGGATGAGCAACGCCAACGACCACGCCAGCACCTCCGCGTTCGATCCGAACCGCAGCACCGTCGCGCGGATGAGCAGGCCGAGACCCCAACCGAAGCCGAGCAAGATCAGGAACGACGGCACGAGCGTGGCGCCAACGTCGAGGATGCTGAAGCCGAACGAAACTGCCACGAACACAGCGAGGAGTGTTGTGCCGAGCACGACGCGCACGAACGAGAAGAGGATGGCGCCCACCACGTACTCGCTCTGACGCATCGGCGACGCGTAGAGGTTCAGGATGCTGCGGTCCCACATGTCCATGAGCTGACTCATCGCGAGCTCTTGTTGGGTGCGGAAGCACACATCCCAGAGCACCACCGCGCCGAGCAGGATCGCGACGCCCCCGGGGAGGTTCGTTCGATCGTCGAGATAGCTGGCGATGAACCCCCAGAGCACCACCTCGATGAGCGGCCAGTACAGCATCTCCATGATGCGCAACGGGCTGTGCTTCATCACGTACGCCTGCTGGAGCACCACCCCCTTGATCCGCCTGGAACTCATCGACCGGTAGCTCATTGGCGAGAGCTCATCGACCGGGAACTCCTGGGATCCCGAGCTCGCCCGCCGCGACCTTGAGGTACACCTCTTCGAGATCCTCGGCACCGAACTGGTTCCGCAATCCCTCGGCCGTCGCGTCGGCCACGATGCGTCCGCCCGCGACGAACAGGATCCGATCGGCGACCTTCTCGACTTCGACCATGTTGTGACTGGTGATGAGGATCGTCATGGCGCGCTCGTCGGCGACGCGACGCAAGAGCTCGCGCACCACGACAGCACGCTCGGGATCGAGCGACGCGGTCGGCTCGTCGAGGAAGAGCACTTCCGGCCGGTTCACCAACGCCTTGGCGAGCAGCACGATCGTCTGCTGTCCGGTGGACAGACCCTGACCGAGCCGGTCGAGAAACTGCTCGATGTCGAGCAGCGCTGCGACTTCTTTGATCGCCTCGTCGGGGTCGGGCACCTCGTACAGCTCGCAGTAGATCTTCAAGAGCTCGCGCACCTTGAGCCGCCACGGCAACGACACGTACGACGCGGTGAAGCCCGTGCGCGCCAACGCGCCGCTGCGATCGGCCACCACGTCGGTACCGAGGATGCTGATCGTGCCCGACGTGGGAAGCGTGAGCCCCAACAGCATGTGGATGGTCGTTGTCTTGCCCGCGCCGTTCGGGCCCAACATCGCGCACACCTGTCCGCGGGGCACGGTGAAGGAGAGGTGATCGATGACCCGACGCCCCTGGAACTCCTTGACCACGTCGTCGGCCACGATCGCCGGTGCGTCGCTGTCGGCAGGGGAATCGACCATGAGATTCGAGACTACCGACCGAAAGACACGACCGATTGCCGTCCTTCCCCCAACGAGGCGCAACCCGCACGTTGCCGGGTCGTTAGGGTTCGGCCATGGACTTTGCTCTGAGCGCGCGCTGTGAGCAGTTGCGCGAGCAACTCGGTGACTTCATCACCACGGTGGTCGACCCGGCGACGCCCGTGTACGTCAAACAGGTCGAGGAATCGGGCGACCCGCACTTCCACCCGCCGGTGATGGAGGAGCTCAAGGCCGAGGCGCGCTCGCGGGGCTTGTGGAACCTGTTTCTTCCCGAAAGTCGCCACGGCGCTGGTCTCACGAACCTCGAGTACGCGCCTCTCTGTGAGCTCATGGGCGCGAGTCCGCTGGCAGCCGAGGCCACGAATTGCTCCGCACCCGACACCGGCAACATGGAGGTGCTCGCGAACTTCGGCACACCGCTCGTGCACGACCAGTTCTTGCAGCCTCTCCTCGACGGTGAGATCCGGTCGTGCTTCGCGATGACGGAACCATGGGTGGCGAGCAGCGACGCCACGAACATCTCGAGCCGGATCGAACGCGATGGTGACCACTATGTAGTGAACGCACACAAGTGGTGGACGAGCGGAGCGGCGTCGCCTCGATGCAAGGTCGCCGTCGTGATGGGAGTCTCCGATCCCGGCGCCGATCCCTACCACCGGCACTCGATGGTGGTGGTGCCGTTCGACGCGCCGGGCTTCCAAATGGTGCGAACGCTGCCGGTGCTCAGTCACGACGGGGGCGGCGGTCACTGCGAGACGCTGTTCGAGAACGTGCGCGTGCCCGCCGAGTATCTCCTCGGTGAGGAAGGCGGTGGTTTCGCGATCGCGCAAGCCCGCCTCGGGCCCGGGCGCATCCACCACTGCATGCGAGCCGTCGGCGTTGCCGAACGCGCCCTCGAGCTCATGTGCCAACGCGCGCAGCAACGTGTCGCGTTCGGCAAGCCGCTCGCCGATCAGGGTGTGGTGCAGGACAACATTGCCGAGAGTCGCATCGCCATCGAGCAGGCCCGCCTCCTCACGATGAAGGCGGCGTGGCTCATGGACACGGTCGGCAACAAGGGCGCGCGCTTCGAGATCGCCGCGATCAAGGTGGTCGCCGCGCGCATGGCTACAACGGTGGTCGACCGGGCGATCCAGGTGTTCGGCGGTGCCGGCCTGTCCGACGACTGGCCGCTCGCGCAGATGTACACCTACGCGCGCACGCTGCACTTCGTGGACGGTCCCGACGAGGTCCACAAGATGCAGATCGCCCGCCGCGAGCTCCGCAAGTACGAGGCCTACCGCCAAGCGTGAAAGTACGGATCGGGCTCGGGCTGGGCGTCGCAGGGCTGAAGGACGAGGGTCGGTTCGGCCAGCTCGTTGATGCGCTCGAAGCCAACAACTTCGACTCGCTGTGGCTCTCCGAACGCGTCGCGGGTGACGCGCCCGATCCCGTGGTTGGCCTCGCGTATGCCGCCGGCCGCACGGAGCGCCTCAAGCTCGGCACGAGCGTGCAAGTCCTCCCCGGTCGCAACCCGGCGTTGCTCGCGAAGGAGTGGGCCAGCCTCGACCGCCTCTCCGGCGGACGCGCGCTCCCCGCGTTCGGCTTGGGCAACCCGATCGCAGCCGAGCATCAGGCGTTCGGTGTGGCGCGCGAGGACCGCTCTGCGATCTTCGACGAAGCACTTCCGCTCCTACGTCGGCTCTGGAGCGAGGACGACGTGCACCACGACGGCACGTGGTTCCAGTACGACGGCCTCACAGTCCACCCAAAACCCGCGAACGGTCACCTCGATGTATGGCTCGGCGGACGCGCCAAGAGCGAGCTGCGGCGCTGTGGCCGCCTCGGTGACGGCTGGCTCGCAAGCTTCTTCACCCCGGCCGACTGCGCCTCGGGACGGCCGGTGATCGAGGCCGAAGCCCAAGCCACGGGGCGCGTCATCGACCCCGAGCACTTTGGGGCGATGGTCACGTACTCGCACGACGAGATCCCCGACGCGCTTCGCACCCGACTCGCGGCGCTCCGCGGCGATCTCGACCCCGCCGACCTCGTTCCCATCGGATTGCCGGCACTGCACGAACGACTCGCCGAGTACATCAGCGTGGGCTTCTCGAAGCTCGTGCTCGTGCCGCTCGCAGAGCCCGACGACTGGCACGCCGAGCTCGCCCGCATCGCCGACGCCGTCTTCGATCTCCAGACCTGAGCGCGCCGCACTTCTCGCGAGCTTCTCGGGGAAGAACCCGGGGTCAGGACACCCGCTACTTCCCCGAGAAGGCGTCAGCGCCGTGCGCGCTCGTGACGAGTGGTGATCGTGCGAGCCGGAGCGTGCCGATGATCATGGCTACGACGGCCAACGCGGTGACGACCACAGCGAGGCCACCCGATGCTCCGAACCGCTCGTCGAACAACACGACGCCGAGGACACTCGCGAGTACCGGGTTCGTCACGGCGATGGCCGGCAACGACGCCGCGAGATGCCCGGCTTGGAACGCGCTCTGATTGATCACGAGGCCAATGATCGAAACGGCGACGAGCACGTACGGCTGCCAGTGGCCAAGCGAGTCGAGCACGCCGTGGTCGAACAGATCGACGGTCGCCTTCGTGAGCACAGCCGTGAGTGCGTAGAGGGCACCGGTGGCGAGCCCGAACAGCAACGCCCGTTCGGGCCCCGCGCCGGCGCGCCGTCCGAACACCACCGCGGCCGCGGCAACAACGGCCACGAACGCGCCCGCGAGCACCCATCCGGCAACCGTCGCCGTAGACGACGCGCCATGTGGGTCGCCCACCGTCACGAAGACCGAGAGGCCGACCACGACGAGCGCCGCGGCCGACATCTCTCGGCGCGTCACCTTGGCTCGTTGACCCACCGTGGCCAACGGGATCGCGAACAGCAGGCTGCTCACCAAGACGGGTCCAACGACCACGACCGATCCCACTCCGAGCGCGGCTGCTTCGAGTGCGTAGGCCGCGATGTCGAAGCCAATGCCCAAGAGCCACAGCGGGCGACGAGCCAACCGGACGATGAGCCGCGGTGACAGTGCAAGCTCGGACGGCTGCTCGGCTGCAGCCCGCTGCTGGAGCACCGCCGCGGTCGCATAGCAGAGCCCGCCTCCGAGCGCGAGCAGGACCGCGAGCGCGGTGTCAGACACGAGTCGGGGCGCGAGCGCTGCGCACGCCGTGGTCGCGCAACGGACCCACGGTCAGCCCTCGCTCGGCAAACGCATCGGCCAGGATGCGCAACGACCCGAGTCCATGGCGCCATGCACCGGGATCGGACTGCCGGTCCGAGTCGTGGAGCAGCACGGTGCCACCGCTGATGTCACGACGCAGCATGTCGGCGGCAACCGATTCGGCCGACGCGTCGCCCCGCCAGTCACGCCCCCAGTTTGTCCAGAGCACGGTGCTGAGGCCTTCGCGTTTCGCCCCCCACAGCGCGCCGAAGGCAAGAGTGCCGAACGGTGGTCGGAACCACACGGGCGTCGCGCCTGTCACTTCGACCAACGTGTCACGGCACCGGCGGATGTCGGCGCGAGCCGCCCACGGTGAACGGCGCAACATGTTGCGATGCTCTTCGCCATGCACGGCGATCTCGTGACCAGCCGCGGCCACCTCAGCCGCGAGCGCGGGCGACTGCCGCGCCATCCCGCCCAGCATGAAGAACGTGGCGTGCCATCCGAGTCGGTCGAGCTCGGCCAGGAACGCGGGAGTCGAGTCGGGATCGGGTCCGTCGTCGAATGTGAGCGCCACGTGCGTGCTGCGTCCGCGCCCGTGCAACGAAGGTCGGACATACATACCAGCGGGGTAGAGACCGATGAGTCCCGGCCCCGCGTGCACGAGTCCACCCACACCGGCGATTCCCGCGGCCGATGCCGCGGCAACCGCCCCGAGGCTCAGCGCAGATCCTCAAGTGGGCGGACATCCAGATTCTGGCTCGCGGCCGCCGCGGCAAACTCCTCGAGCGTGGTCACGACCGCGGCCGCATCGCCCTTGCGCCCGTCGAGCAAGTAGATCTTGCGCTCTTCGAGTGCGGGTTCGGTCTGGGCCTCGGGTCGGAACTGCACGTTCGGGCGCACGAGACGCTGCTTGCCTTCGCCGGTGCGACAGTAGAGCTGGTCGAACGCATCGAACGATCGGCCCGGCACGAACTCGTGCATGCGCTCACCCGACTTCGCCGCGATCACCTTCCACGACTTGTCGCAGTCGTCTTGGGCGCGGTCCCACCGCAGGAACCGTCCCCGTCCCCAGCCGCCATTCGCGAGGTCAACGCCGGCATCGGCGAGGTCCTGAAGCTCGGAGCCCGCGCTGCTTGCAGTCCGTCCATCGACCACGACCGTCGCCCCCATCGCCTCGATCGCGGCAACCACGCTGGGATCTCGAAGCTCCGCTGCGTTGACCCGCACCCCGAGATACACGCTGTTCAACGCGCCCTTGGGTGGCTTGGCCACGCCGACGCCGAGCGCGGCAACACCCTGCGCGCCAACGGTGAGCGCGAAGTACAGCCCGCACAGTGATGCAGCCGCGAGCGCAGTTCGGCGCCGGCCCCGCCGGACTCGCACCGGCGTGAGCAACGCGTGCGCAGGGGTGCGCTCAGCAAGGTCGAGTGCATCATCAGCGGGGTCGCCGGCAAACAACGCTAGGCCCGCAGCGATCATCCCGTCGCGCGCCGGTCCAGGGTTGGTGGCATCGCGCAACGCCGCGGCGAGCTCTTCGTCGTTGAGCGCGTAACGATTGACGCCGGCGTTGGACATGCAGCTCGCGTTGTCCTTGCCGTGACCGGGGATGGGCTGGAACGAGATCACCGGAAGGCCCGCCGCGAAGGCCTCCATAGCCGTGAGCCCGCCGGCGTTCTCGACCGTTGCGTCGGACGCGGCCATCAGTTGCGGCATCGCGTCGGTCCAGCCAAAGACGGTTCCCTTGCCGCCGCGTTCGACCAACGACGAACGCAGCCGCTCGTCGCCTCCGCACACGGTGATGGGGTGGTACTCCTCGCCGCAGCGCCGGATGGCCTCGACAGTTTCGGTCACCCGACCGACGCCCCATGAGCCCGCGACGACCAAGACGGCGCGCTCTTGCGGCTCGATCCCGAGCTCGCGGCGCATGACATCACGATCGTCGTTCGCGTGGAACCGCTCACCGACGAGTGGACCGGACGACCGCGTGGCTCGCGAACGCAGCGCGTCAGCCGAGAATCCCGAGCTCGGGCTCACCGTGAGATTGAGGTCGACACTTGGATGTACCCACAACGGATGCACGGCGAAATCGCAGAGGTAGCTCGCCACAGGCACGCGCAACGTGCCTTGCTTGCGCATCCGCCCGAGCACGAGCGACGACAACCAGTATGTGGACACGACCGCGTCAGGCCGAAGTCCCTCGAGCTCCTTGCGCAAGGCTCGACCTACCAGCAGCTGCGCACACCACGCGATCGGGAAGCGGATATAACGTCCAAGCGCGCGACTGAACAGGGTGTAGGACGCTTCGTACGAGGCTGGCAGGCGATCGAGCTGGAAGTGGTACGCCCAACGCAGGAACGAGCCGAAGCCCAGTGGCAGCATCGGGAGGAAGTCGACGACGCGGACCTCGTGACCGCGCGCCTTCAAACGACGCTCGAGCTCGTAAGCCGCGCCATTGTGGCCGGCGCCCATCGACGCCGAGATGATCAAGATGCCTCGACGCACGTCGAAACGATAGCCGTGAGCAGGCCAAACGGCCCCACGGACTGAAACGGCGACCTCTCGCCTACACCCCAGGAGTCGCTACACGCCCCGAGTCGCTACACCCCCAGCGCGGCACCGATGAGCATCCCGACCACGAGGAGCGCACCCGCGACGCGCGTGTGGACGAACGCGAGCGCCGCGAACCAGAGCGGCCAGATGGGGAAGCCCTCGGGCGGCTCTGCTGGCTTCGGCTGCGAGAACGGTTTCCAAACCTGCACCAGTCGTGACACACCCACGATGCACAGGAGCGAGAGCACCGGCATGGTGCCGAACGCCACGACGATACCGACGAGTGGATAGAAGGCGGCCATGAGGAGCTGGGTCAGCCCACGGGCCCGACGTTCGCCGAGCATCACCGGGAGCGTTCGGGTTCCAGCCGGCTCATCCCAAGGGATCTTGTCGATGTGCTTGCCCATCAGCACGGCGGTGCAGAGGAGCGCATATGGCAGCGACGCCACCACGACCTCGATCGGCAGGTTGCCGACCGCTGCGTAGTAGGTGCCGCCGACCATCAACGGTCCCCAGACGATCAGCACGGTCGGCTCCCCGAGCCCGCGCTTCTTGAGACGCAGCGGCGGTGCCGTGTACGCGACCGAGAGCAGGAACCCACCCACCGCGAACGCGAGGATCGGCCAGCCCCGCTCGATGACGAGGAAGATGAGGATGCCGAGGTCGACGAGGTTGATCAGCAGTGCACGCACTGCAAGCCCGCGGCGAGTGGTCATGCCCGACAGCACCGGGTGTGGCGCGTACAGCGCGCGCGGGTACTCGTTCGAGTCGGTGCCGACCTCGAGATCCCAGAGGTCGTTCATGAGGTTGTTGGCCACGTGGGCGAGCACGATCCCGACTGCGGCCACCGCCCAGAGCCCGACGTCGACCTCGTCGGTGTTCCACCACGCGAGGAGGCCCGCCACGAGGCCCGCCGTGATGGTCATCGGCAGGACGGACGCGCGAGAAAGCACCAGCCACCGGGTGATTACGTCGAGACGGCCCGGCGGCGCGTTGCCGGTGGCCAGTGCGACCTGCCAGCGGTGCGCGAGACCGCGCTCGCGCGGCGGCTTCGCGTCACGGACGGTGGTCATCGGGGGAGCGTAACCGTGGAGGGTCCACCCATTTTGGGACGCGACATGGCACCATCTTGTTTGTCTGCGCCGTTCGGCGCGTGAGTGAGGGAGCAGTACATGCCGGCGAAGCGCAAAGCGGCCAAGCGCCGCCCTACCAAGAAGACCGCGGCCCGGAAGACGACGAAGCGCACACCCGCGAAGCGTCGGACGACCAAGAAGGCTGCGGCCCGCAAGCCCGCCAAGCGCAAGACGACCGCCAAGCGCAAGACGA
>CAMDCC010000093.1 GCA_945889545.1 Bifidobacterium breve
TCGGGATCGGCCTGCAACGCCGCGAGCTGATCGGGATGACGCAGCAAGGCGAGCATTCCGTTGCCGATGAGGTTCACCGTGGTCTCGTGGCCGGCGATGAAGAGCAGCACCACTTGGGCGATCAGCTCCGGTGTCGACATCCGGTCGCCCTCCTCTTCGACCGCGATCATCGCCGAGAGGAGATCGTCGGCCGGTGTGCCGCGCTTCCACTCAATCGCTGCGGTTACGTGCTCGACCATCGCGTCGCTCGCCGCGAGCAGTTCGGGCACTTCGTCGGGTGTGAGCAACGGTTCGAGCGTCTTCACCAACGTGTGTGACCACGTGCGCAGCTCGTCGCGGTCGGCCTCGGGCATGCCGAGCATCTCCGAGATCACCGCGAATGGCAGCGGGAACGCGAGGTCGGCGATCACATCCATCTCGCCGTGCGGCTCGACCGCGTCGAACATCTCGTTCACCAAGTGCTGGACCCGTCCCACGAGCTCCTCGACCCGCTTGGGCGTGAACGCCTTGCTCACGAGGCGACGCAACCGGGTGTGGTCGGGCGGGTCGAGGTTGAGGATCGCGAGGCTTCCCCGCTGGCGGCGCTCCTCGTCGTCGGGGAACAGTTCGGCCCGCTGGTCTTCGGTGGCGTTGGCGGGCTCGACTGACAGCGACGGGTCGCGCAAGAGGCGAGAGACATCGTCGTAGCGGGTGAGCGTCCAGGGCCCGAGCGGGCTGTGGTTGACCGGCCGCTGCTCGCGAAGCCTCCGGTACTGGCTGTACGGATTGTCGAAGAACCCAGGCTCAAAGGGGTTCAGAAAGACCCCTTCCCTTTGCTCCGCTCGCTGCATTCGCTCCGCCCGCTCCGCAATGTTGCTCCGGCGACGCCTGGGTCGAACAAACCCACGTGATGCCCTTCCCCAATATGCCTCTGGCCGCTACTGTAGGCAACCCCCGTCACACCAGCCACAGGGCCCACAAGGCCTAGGAGCGTCGTGAGCGAGATCGTCGACGTCAGCGCGAGGGAGATCCTCGATTCTCGTGGGAACCCCACGGTCGAGGTGGAGGTGGAGCTCCTGTCGGGCGCGCGCGGGCGCGCGGCGGTGCCGAGTGGGGCGAGCACGGGGGCGTACGAGGCGGCCGAGCTGCGGGATGGTGGGGATCGCTACCGGGGCAAGGGTGTCCGCACGGCCGTTGCGCATGCGGGCGGCGAGATCCGCGATGTCGTGACCGGACTCGATGCGCTCGACCAGCGGCTCGTCGACGACGAGCTGTGCACGCTCGACGGCACGCCGACGAAGAGCCGCTTGGGTGCCAACGCAATCTTGGGTGTGTCGCTCGCAGTCGCCAAGGCGGCGGCGGACGAACGCGACCTCCCGTTGTATCGGTACGTGGGCGGCGCCGATGCGCACGTGCTGCCGATGCCGCTGATGAACGTGATCAACGGTGGCGCGCACGCCGACAGCAACGTGGATGTGCAGGAGTTCATGCTGATGCCGGTCGGCGCCGCGAGCTTCTCCGAGGCGTTGCGGTGGGGGGCCGAGACGTACCACGCGCTGCGCGATCTGCTTCACACTCGCGGGCTCAACACCGCGCTTGGCGATGAGGGTGGGTTCGCGCCGGATCTTCCGTCGAACGAGGAAGCGATCACGTTGCTGCTCGCGGCGATCGAAGCTGCTGGCCTCACGCCGGGCGACGAGATGGCGCTGGCGCTCGACGTTGCTTCCACCGAGATCTTCGCCGACGGTCGGTACAAGCTCGAGGGCGAAGGCAAGGAGTTCACGAGCGCTGAGTTCTCAGAGTTCCTCGCCGGCTTGTGTGCGCGGTATCCGATCCTGTCGATCGAAGACGGCATGGCCGAGGACGACTGGGATGGCTGGGATGCGCTGACACAGCAGATCGGCGATCGGGTGCAGCTCGTTGGCGACGATGTGTTCGTGACCAACCCTGAGCGGCTTCGCGAGGGGATCGACCGTGGCGTAGCCAACTCGATCCTCGTGAAGGTGAACCAGATCGGCACGCTCACCGAGACCCTCGACACGATGACGCTCGCTAGTCGCCACGCCTACACGTCGGTGATGTCGCATCGCAGCGGTGAGACCGAGGACACCACGATCGCGGATCTCGCCGTCGCCACGAACTGCGGGATGATCAAGACGGGCGCGCCCGCGCGCACAGATCGCGTCGCGAAGTACAACCAGCTCCTGCGCATCGAAGAGGAGCTGGGGGCTGGTGCCGCCTACCTCGGTGGCGAAGCCCTCGCCCGCCCCGGTGTCAAACCAGGCAGTCGTCGTGGCTGACGCGCGCCGTCATCCCCGAATCTCGCGCCGCGAGGCCGCGCACGCGCGGAAGCGTCGCCAGGCCAAGAAGCACCCGGCCAAGAAGCGCCGGACGGCCAATGCTCGCGCGCGCCACCCTGCGAGCAACACGCCGGTCTCGCGCCAGCCACCATCGCCACGCGTGCGCCGCCGCCGGACCACGCTCCTTTCGGTGCTCGGTGTGCTCGCGATCGTGGGCGGGTTGTTCGCGTTCGTGTACCCCACGAGCACGTACCTGCGGCAGCGAGCGGAGCTCGGCAAGGCGACCGAACGTCTCGAACGACTCCGGGAAGAGACGGCACGACTCGAACGCGAGAGCGACAAGCTTCGCGGTGATGCCGAGGTCGAGCGACTCGCGCGGGAGCAGTACGGGTTGGTGCGACCGGGCGAGACCCCGTTTGTGCTGGTGCCGTCGACGCCGACCACCACTACGCCGCTGGATGATGCGGCCAACGGAACGGGCGACGGCCAAACCTAGACTGCGCTCATGCTCGGTGGTGTCGATCGTCGGCTCGACAGTGATCTTGAAGCGGTGCGAGCGCGTCTCGGACGTGAACCGTTGGCTGATTTCGACGTTGCGGTGCGCGACGCCGCGGGCGCACCAGTGGTGATCCGCAATGCTCCGTTCCTGCGTGATGGCACACCGATGCCAACGAGGTACTGGCTCATTGATCCCGCGCTCGTCCACGCCGTCTCGGTTCTCGAAGCCGATGGCGGAGTGCGCAGCGCCGAGCAGGCCATCGATCCAGTCGTGCTCGCAACCGCTCACGGCGAATATGCCGTGGCTCGTGATGCCGCGATCGCGCCCCACCACGCCGGGCCGCGACCCAGTGGGGGTGTGGGGGGCACGCGCGTCGGAGTGAAGTGCCTGCATGCGCACTACGCCTGGTACCTGGCCGGGGGCGACGACCCCGTCGGGGAATGGGTGGCACTGCGCTTGGAATCGGAGCGAGCATGACTCGGCTCGCGGCCGTCGACATCGGCACGAACTCGGTTCGCCTGCTCGTCGCAGATGTTGACGGAACTGGTCGTGATGCGTCGCTGAAGCCGGTCGAGCGGCTCATGCGCATCACGCGTCTTGGCCAAGGCGTCGACGCGTCACGAGCGCTCGCCCCGGAGGCCATCGAGCGCACGCTCACAGTGCTGCGTGAGTACCGGGGCGTGATCGAGTCGCATGGTGTGGAGCGGGTTCGGGCCACGGCTACGAGCGCGGCGCGCGATTCCACGAACCGCGACGCGTTCTTCGGGCCCGCGACCGAAGCGCTGGGCGTGACGCCCGAGCTCCTGTCGGGCGACGAGGAGGCGAGCTTGTCGTTCCTTGGCGCAACCGCTGATCTCGACGCGCCAGCGCCGTTCCTCGTGGTCGACATCGGCGGCGGATCCACCGAGTTCGTGGTGGGGACGAGCGAGCCCGAGGCTTTGCGCTCGGTCGACATCGGCTGTGTGCGCATCACCGAGCAGCACCTTCACAGCGATCCACCGGCGCCCGAGGAGCTCTCCGCCGCAGTGTCGGTCGTGCGCGACGAAGTCGCTGAGGTGTTGCGCGCGTTTCCGGAGATGGGCAACGCCAAGACGCTCGTTGGGCTCGCCGGAACCGTCACCACCGTTGCCGCGATCGAGCTTGGGATCCCGGAGTACGACACCACCGCGATCCATCACTTCCGGCTTACTCGCACCGCGGCCGAAGACGTGTTTCGCACACTCGCCCTCGAATCCATCGCGCAGCGACGGCACAACCCTGGGCTCGAAGCCGAGCGAGTCGACGTGATCGTCGGAGGCGCGCTCGTGCTCGTCTCCATCCTGCGCGTCCTGGGCTTCGACGAGATGCTCGTGAGCGAGGCCGACATCCTCGACGGATTGGTTCGCTCGCTCGCACGCTGAGCCTCAACAGCGCGAAATCCACCACTTTGGGTGGCGCAGCGCAGAGAATCCCGGGATGCAGACTTCCGTTCCCGAGTTCCTCGGCGCGTTGCGAGCCATGACGGCTCGCGACGTGCACCGCATCGCCGCCTCGCTCGATTCCGAGGCCCTCACCGATGAGGTCGACTGGTGGCGGGCGACGATCGCGATCGACAAGGTGCTGCGCCACGCGCGCTGCAGCCGTCAAGCCGCGCGCGCCGCGAGCGACGCGGTGGTAGCCGTGAAGGAGTCGGCCGCGCGCGACGGGATCGCACTTCCCGATGCCGAGGTCACTCGCGTGGCGCGAGCAGCAGCCGATGTGGCCCGTGGTCTCGCCGCCGGCCCCGCGGCCGGCCCCATCGTGCGTCTGCTCCTCGAACACTGGGAGCCCGCCCACTCCGACGCCTGACGCCCAACTTCCCGCTCTCGGCGCTGTGCGCCGGGCCGCTCGGGCCCCGCCTCACTGCGGCGCAGGGTACCTGCACCGCGGGCGTTCGGCTCTGGTTATTCAGGCGCGCGGAGGATGTGCTCTCGGTAGTACTTGAGTTCGGCGATCGACTCACGCACGTCGTCGAGGGCGCGGTGCGTCTCGGCTTTCCCCGGGCGCCCCTTGTACGCCTCGGGATACCACCGGCGACACAGCTCCTTGAGTGACGACACGTCGATGCTGCGGTAGTGCAGATATGTGTCGAGATCGGGGAGCTGGCGATCGAGGAACCGGCGATCGACCCCGATCGAGTTGCCGCACAGCGGCGCGACCCCCGCCTTCGGCACATGTGCGCGCACGTACTCGAGCGCACGCGCACCGGCGTCGGCCAACGACACGTCCGACGCCTGGATCGCGGGCAGCAGCCCCGACTTCTCATGCATCTTCTGCACGAAGTCGTCCATCTCGGCGAGCGCCTCGGCCGGCTGGTGGACGACCACGTCGATGCCGTCGTCGACCGGCTCCAGCTCGGCGTCGGTCACGAGCACGGCGATCTCGACGATCACGTGGCGAGCGACGTCGAGGCCGGTCATCTCGAGGTCGAGCCAGACGAGCGGTTCCGAGAGCACAGGTGTGGGCACGAGTCCGACGCTACAGGCGGCCCGGGCGGCGCAATCGGTAGCCTCCTTGCCCGCTCTCGGCGCTGTGCGCCGGGCCGCTCGACTCCACCTCGGCGACCGGCTACCTGCGCCGCAGGGTACCCGCGGCGCCAATCGGTAGCCTCCTAGCCGTGCGACGCGGGGAGCTGTTGATCGGGCCGAGGGTCGAGCTGCGTCCGCTGAAGGCCAGCGACTGGGCGGAGTGGCGCGATGTGCGGGTGCGCAGCCGTAATTGGCTCGAGCCCTGGGAGCCGTTCGGCGAGCCCGGAGCGGCCGATCCCATCAGGGACGCCGACGCATTCAAGGCCCGATGCGGCGCGTGGGAGCGTCAGCGCCACTTCGATGCCGCGTATGGATTTGGCATCTTCCTTCGGAAGGGTCCGTTCGTCGGTGAGGTCAGCCTCGGGGGCGTGCAACGCGGACCCTTCCAGTCGGCCAACGTGGGCTACTGGATCGACGAGGGGCATGCCGGGCAAGGCCTCATGCCGGAGGCGGTGGCGATCATCCTGCGCTACGCGTTCGAGGATCTCGGGCTGCACCGCGTCGAGGCCGCGATTGTGCCGCGCAACACGGCGAGCCGTCGGGTTGCCGACAAGCTCGGTCTGCGCGACGAAGGCACATCGGACAAGTTCCTGCAGATTCGCGGTGTCTGGGAAGACCACGTGCGCTTTGCGATCACCGCCGACGACTGGGCTGTCCGCAAGCAGGAGCTCGAAGCCGGCTTCCTCTCGGCTCAGCCGGGGTAGCGCCCGCGTCGCATCGCGGCGGCAAACCGCGCTCAACCGCCGAACGAACGCTTCTGACGGTCGAGCTCGGTGGTCACGGCGGCTTCGAAGTTGGGTTGCCAGGGGATCTCGCGCAGCGTGGCCTTGAGGGCGACGGCGAGGTCGCGCGACAACTCGCTGGCTCGGCCGGCAAGGGCGAGAGCCTCGTCGAGCAACGCATCGTCGGTAACGCAACGCCAGGCGAGCCCGATCTCCGCAGCCCGGCGACCATCCACGATCTCACCGAAGAGCGCGATAGCCGCCGCGTTGTACGGCCCGACCGCGCGCTCCAACATCCATGTGTGTCCACCACCGGGGTGGATCCCGATCTTGGTGAAGCCGGGTGCGAAGCGGGCGGACTCGCCCGCAAGGATCATGTCGCAGCACATTGCGAGGTTGAACCCGGCACCGACGGCCGACCCGTTCACAGCGGCGATCGTCGGCAGTGGCGAATCGCGCACGGTGAGGAAGCCTTCGTAGATGCTGCGGACATCGCTGGGGTTGCCGCCGTGGCTGGTGTGCAGCTCATCGAGGTTCGAACGATCGGCGCCGGAGCAGAATGCCGGCGGCGCGCCGGTGACGAGGATCGCGCCCACACCGTCGTCGGCGTTGGCCGCGACGACGGCGTCGACGATCTGCTCGACCATCTCAACGCCAAGCGCGTTGCGCTTCCCTGGATCGTCCAACGTGAGCACGAGGACGCGGTCATGGTGTTCCACTTGGAGAGGCATGGGCGCCAGCCTTGCACGGCGAGTCGTCGGAATGTCTTTCGGACCGCTCTGAGCGCCGGTCCTTCAATGTCGGGTCGCGCCGGTCACTTGCCATCCGCCATCTCGGTAGCGGGCGACGAGCGCAACGGCGCGGGCAACGAACCAACACGCCAGCGCCGCCCAGAGTGCGAGCATCCCGGCGTCGGTGACGGCGACCACCACCGCCAGTGGCGCGAACACGCCAAACGTGGCGATGAGCATCGCCCCGGCGAGGAACCGCTGGTCGCCGGCACCGATGAGCACGCCGTCGAGCACGAACACGATCGCGTTCAGCGGTTGCAGCGGGGCCACCACATACAGAAGTTGGGTCCCTACGTGTTGCACATCGGGATCGTCGCTGAAGCCCTGCATGAGCCACGGTGCGACGGCGGCGAGCACGATCGCGAACACCACACCCACGGCGACGCCCCACTCCATCATGCGGCGAGACGCCGCACGGGCTTGGTCCGCCTCGGACGCGCCGAGGAATCGCCCGGTCATGGCCTGCCCGGCGATCGCAAGCGCGTCGAGCGAGAGCGCGAGAAAGAGGAAGACCTGGAACGCAACCTGGTGCGCGGCGACCTCGTCGTCGCCGATCCGGGCTGCGATGGTGGTCGCGACAAGGAACGTGGCGAACAGCGACGCGGTGCGCGCGATGAGCGGTCCACCAACGACTGCGTTCTGGCGCATGCCCTCGCGCCGGGGACGGACCGACGCGCCGGCTCCGCGCGCCGACCGGGACACGATGACGAGATATGTACCAGCCGCGACCCATTGGGCGATCACCGTGCCCCACGCAGATCCTTCGATCCCCCAGTCGAACCAGAACACGAAGACCACCTCGAGGACGAGGTTCAACACATTCGACGCAACCGCGATCACGAGCGTGGTACGAGTGTCCTGGATGCCCCGGAGGTATCCGGTTGCAGCGAGCGTCATCAGCAGCGCGGGCGCCCCGATCATGCTCACGCGCAGATACGTGAGCGCGAACGGGCGTACGCGCTCGGATGCGCCCATCACATCCACGATCGCCGGGGCGAGCACGAGGCCCACGACCATCAAGGCGAGGCCGAGCAGGAGGGCGAGTCCCACGCCGTCGATGCCGAGCTGGGCCGCGGTGCGACGGTCGCCCGCGCCCATCCGTCGGGCGACGGCCGCGGTCGTCGAGTACGCAAGGAAGTTGAAGACCCCGAACGCCGCCGTGAGCACGATGCCGGCGATCGCGAGCCCTGCGAGGGGGCGGGTCCCGAGCCGACCGACGATGGCGGTGTCGGCCAGCAGGTAGAGCGGCTCTGCCGCGAGCGCGCCGAACGCCGGGACTGCCAGCCGGAGGATCTCCCGGTCGTGCGGGCTAGAACGCGCCGGCCGGGCCAGCCGTCGTCGTGGCTCGCGTCCCACCTACGGAGTGGTTGTCGTGGTTGTCGTGGTGCTCGTGGTGGTGGTGGTGCTGGTCGTCGTCGAGGTTGACGTTGTGGTCGGCTCGCTCCCGGCAGGTGGCACCGTGGGCCCTGCATATTTGGGGGGTGGCTTCGGCAACGGCGGGAGTGGTGACGCGTGCGTGGACGATGCGTTCGGGATCGACGGGCGCGCCGTGCCCGCCGGCCCCGCGCCGAAGAGGCGCAGCAGGTTCATCGTGGCGTGGTACAGCGCGGGCTCATGCGGTCTGCCGATGATCTTCGTTGGCCTCAGCGCGGAGATCCATCCGATCGTCCCTGACGCGAACACGCCGGCGCCGCCCGGCGCGCTGTAGTACGTGGTATCGGCCCACGTGTCTTTGTCGCCCTTCGCTCGGATTGCCGAGCGGGCAAAGATCTGGATGTTGTCGGGGCTCGCGGAAAGTACGCGGTCGAACTCGGGTCCGATGACGCCGCGGAACTTCTGGCGGTACCCAACGCCGGTCTGGTCCCAGATCCAGCCGTCGGGGTTGGTCACCTCGAGGTCGGCTCGCCCTTGGCCGTCGTACTGCACGCCGATGAGCGCCGACTCCGGTCGCGAGACGGGGGCGTCGCGCCAGTTGATGGTCGTGAGCTCTGGAGAGGTGGTGCGCATCGGGTCCTCGCTCGACGACTTGTAGCAAACCTGACGGCGGTACGGGCCCTGTGGCGAATCCTCGAGACGAACCTGGCGGAACGCCGCGTTGGCGCCGAAGAAGACGAGGTTCACTCCCGCATCGCGCGCCGCCTCGAACGCGTCACGCATCTGCATCGTCCAGTACTCGTCGTGCGCCGTGGTGAGCACTGCTCGGTGGCGCTGGAGTCGCTCTGGGGTCTCGTGCACGTCGATGCTTGTCGCGTACGCGACGTCGAGCCCGGCTTCTTCGAGTCGCATGATGAGCGGGAGGTCGGCGCCGATGAAGTCGGCCGCACCGAGACCCCAGTCGTACGGCCGGTCATACGACACCACACGCGCACGGTTGCCGTAGTTGCGTGACCGGCCACCGACGCTCCGTCCGTAGTACAGGGATGCTCCACCCCCACTCGTTGTACGCCTGCCAGTCGGCAACGGGATTGACGAGGAGGAAGCGCGCCCGACTCGCGTCGTCGCGGATCGTGAGTGGAACGAGACGACTCGACCCGTCGGCGCCAGCGAGGCGGAAGAGGTAGCACCCCGGCAAGAAGCGCCCGGCGCGCAGCGTGAGCTCACAGGTGACATTCCAGTTCGCTTCGGCCAGGTTTGTCCCCTCGTCGACGGTCGCGGCGCGCTGGCGCCCGCCCGCCAGGACCTTGGATCTCCATACCGAGCGCCCGCCGCGCCCCTGATATTCAGCCCATCCGATACGCGGCGATGCGAT
>CAMDCC010000094.1 GCA_945889545.1 Bifidobacterium breve
ACTACTGCAATGAGTTTCGGCTCCTTCGCGGGGCCGCCACAGAACGCCCTCCTTCACCTCGATCGACCGTTTCGCGAGCTTGGCGAACTCGTGGGCCAGGTGGTCGTGCGCCGTGCGTACCGACGCCACCCGACGTTCGGCGATCTCTCGAGCGACAAGCCTCAGGTCACACGCGCCCGAGTTCCCGGGCGCACCTGTGGCATGCGCGTCATGATGCTATGATGCGGAGATGGCGAAGACGCGGACGACACTCACGATCGACGAGGAAGTGCTGCGCGCAGTGAAGGTGCGCGCAGCCCGTGCCGGCAAAGGCGACGGCGAGGTGATCGAGGAAGCCCTGCGCCGCGACCTAGGCCTCGACCTGCTCGATCGCCTGTGGGTTCGCAACGACCTCGGCGAAGGCGAGGCGGTCGAACTTGCCGTTGAAGCCCAGCACGCGACTCGACACGCCACGCGCTGAGCGGTGCGGGCGGTTCTCGACCCCAACGTCATCATTTCGGCGCTGCTCGCACCCGGTGGCACCCCGGCCAGGGTGATACGCGCCTGGCTCGACGGGGCCTTCGAGCTCGTCGCCTCCGATGCGCTGCTGGCCGAGTTCCAACGCGCGACGGCATACCCCAAGCTCCGCAAGCGCATCGAGGCCGCGGAGGCACAGGAACTGGTGGAACTCCTTCGCCGTGAGGCGCAGATGATCGATGACCCCACCGACCCACCGAGCACCCGCTCTCCCGACCCGGGTGATGACTACCTCATCGCACTTGCCGCGGTGGCCCAGGCAGCGATCGTGTCTGGAGACCGTCATCTTCTGGGCCTGGCCGAGCATCTTCCCGTGTACTCGCCAGCAGAGTTCTTGATGCTGCTCGCGCAGGCTCCCTGATCGACCCGACCGACCCGAGCAGCGACACGGCGATGATTCAACGTGAACGCACGGCGCGCCGGCAACCGCCAACCCGGCTACTTCAACCGCTTGGCGATCTTCTTGGCGAGTGCGATGGCTTCGTCGGGGATCGCGGTCGGATCCTCGGACTGGTCCACGATGTACAAGAAGAACGCCGACTTCTTCGTCCGGGCATACAGACCGAGAAAGGCACCGCCGGCATCCACGCGCACGAAGGCCTCGGTCCCCACGCCGCTGATGTCATCGTCGGTCGCTCCCGAAGGCGTGACCAATTTGGCGCCGTCGTAGTTCACCGCCTCGGGCGCACACACCGAACGGGATGTGCGTCAGCGAGTCGGTCGCAGCCAACCACTCCGTTGCGCGACCATCACTCGCGGCCTTGGCGAGGAACGCCCTGGCAAGGTACGTCTTGCCCACACCGGCCTCGCCTGCGACCACGACACCCGACAGGTCGCCGCCGAGATAAGCGGCCTCAACGAGGGCGAGCTCCTCGTGACGGCCGACGAGGTCAACCGTCATGTCAACATTCTTGCCGCTGAACGCCAACGACACACACGTTGGGATATCGACCGACGCGCTGCGGCGCGCGTGTCAGCGCGTGTCGAGCATCGTGATGGCCAAGCCTTCCCGGCGCGCCGCGTCTACGAGGCGCCGATCGAGCGACGCGAGCTCGACCGACGCGGGGTGCCCTTCGGACGCGGCGAGCGCGGCGGCCAGCTGGAGCGCGTCGGCGGCCCGGAGCTCATGGCCGCGCACCAGGCGCCGCGCCGTCGCGCGAACGGGGGACGTCGGCTGTACCTCGTGCCACGCACCGGCCAGCGCGTCTAGGCGCTCGAACGCCTGAGCGGTCGCCTCGGTGGTGAGTCCACCCGCACGCTCGACGCGTGCGAGCGCGGACGCGCACTCGACCTCGCTTCCCCACCACGCGAGCATCGCCGGGTCGTTCTGGTAGAGCGCGGTCACAGCCGTGGTCGCCTCCTCGTGGACGAGCAGCGGGACGATGGCCGAGCTGTCCCAGAACCTCAGCGCCCCGCCCGCCGTTCTTCGAGCAGCGCATCCACCACGCTTGCTCCGGCAGAAGGCCGCGGAGCCGGGTGCGCGAGCAACTCGAGCGCGAACGCGCCGCGCGCCGGCCGCACCGCTCCAGAACGCGCGAGCCGCGCCAGCCGACCGTCGTCATCGTCAGGGCGCTCCGCCGCCGACTCCAGCCACGCGACCGGGATCCCGCGGTCGACGATCAGGATGGATTCGCCTGCGCGCACCTCATCGAGGAGGGCGCTGAGCCGGTTCTTGGCCTCGGTGACGGACGCGACCCGCATCTAGCCAGAATAGCCTCGAGAATATGGCGCTGGAGCCCCACCTCAGGCCGGCATCGCCAAGCCGCCGTCGATCACGAGGGTCTGGCCCGTGCAGAACTTGCCGTCGTCGCTGGCGAAGAACACCGCCGCGCCCGCGAGATCTTCAGGCTCGAGACGCTGCTTCATCGCGGTCATACCCGTCATCCCCTCGAGAAACATCTCGGGCACGACCTTCTTGGTGGCCTCAGTCATCGTGATCCCAGGCGCGATGCAGTTGACGGTGATCCCGTACTGACCGAGTTGCGCGGCCATGAACTTCGTGAGGCCGATCACTCCCCACTTGGTGATGCTGTAGCTGAAGTTGCCCAGACCGTTGAAGTCCATCGGCGGGAACATGTACGAGTACGCCGCGCCCGACGACTGGTTGACGATGCGACCCCAGTTCTGCTTCACCATGTATGGGGCGACAGCGCGGCCCATGAGCCACGCGCCGTGCTGGTTCACGCTCGTGACCTTCTGGAGGTACTCGTAGCTCACATCGGTGTTGTCGATGTCGTGATACAGCGCGGCGTTGTTGATGAGGATGTCGATCGTGCCGAACGCGTCGGCGGTCGCCTTGGCGCACGCCTCACCCGACTCCGGGTCGGCGATGTCGGTGCGCACGTAGATCGCCTCACCCAGACCCTTGATGGCATCCATGCCGGCCTTGCCGCGCCCTTCGTCGAGCTCGGCAACAACGACCTTGGCACCCTCCTCCAGGAACCGCTTGGCGTAGCCGAGACCGATGCCCTGGCCCGACCCGGTGATGATTGCGACCTTCCCGTCGAGGCGCCCTCCCCCGCTTGCCGTCAGACGCGCCATCAGACTCGGTGGATCAGGTTGAAGGTCTCGGTGATCACGGGCTCGTTCGTCAACTCGTCGCGCCACACCGTCTCCATGACGATGAACGTCATGGTCTTGCCCTTCGCAACCTTTTCGTACAGATCGGCGATCTTGCCTTCGCTTACCAGCACGTCGCCCACAACGATCGGCCGGTGGAACACGAAGTCCTGCTCGCCATGTAACACGATGCCCCCGTTGGCCATGAGCGCGCCCATGACCTCATTCATGGGATGCCTTCCCTTGGCGGGGTCGGGTGGCTGCGCCTCGCCCACCTTGCCCATGTGCTGCATCGCGAAGCTGAAGGTGGGCGGCGCGGGAAGGTCATCAAAGCCCGCGGCCTTGGCCACGGCGGGATCGGAGTAGATCGGGTTGCGGTCCTGGAGGGCGCTCGCGAAGAACGACACCGGGCCACGCTCGATACGCACGCGACTCGCACCGGTGGGCTTACCGATCACACTCGTGTCCACTGCCATGCCCGCTCCTCGTTTGACGACCGCGGCGGACGCCGCGGTACCGTGACGCCAACGTCAGTTTTCAACGGAGTCGGAGGAACACGCAAATGCCAGGGATGTTGGACGGCAAGGTGGCGATCGTCACGGGAGCCGGACGCGGGGTCGGACGCGGCGAAGCAGTGATGCTCGCCGACCACGGCGCCAAGGTCCTGGTGAACGACCTGGGCGGATCGGTCTCCGGCGAGGGCGCCGACCAGCGCGCCGCCGATGAGGTGGTGGACGTCATCAAGGCCCGTGGTGGCGAAGCTGCGTCGAACTACGACGACATCTCCGACTACCAGGGTGCCGAGAACCTGGTGAAGGCAGCGGTCTCCGCGTTCGGCGGCCTCGACGTGCTCGTGAACAACGCGGGCATCCTGCGCGACAAGATGATCTTCACGATGGCCGAAGAGGACTTCGACTCCGTCGTGCGCGTGCACATGAAGGGCACGTGGAACACGATGAGTCACGCCTCCAAGTACTGGCGTGAGCAGTCGAAGGCCGGCAACCAGCCGCGTGCGTCGATCGTGAACACGGTCTCGAGTGCCGGGCTCCAGGGTCAGGCCAGCCAGTCGAACTACGGCGCGGCGAAAGCCGGCATCGCAGCGATGACGATCATCGCCAGCCTCGAGCTCGCCAACTATGGCGTGCGCGCCAACTGCATCGGCCCGGGCGGGTTCACCCGCATGGTGGGCCAGGCGATGGAGGGCATCGAGCTGAAGAACCCCGAGGAGTACACCGAGTTCAACGCCATGAACCCGGGGAACTCCGCCGCCGGTGTGGTGTACCTCGCTTCCGACGACTCGATCCCCGTCACCGGGCAGGTCCTGCGCGTGGTCGGGAACAACATGGCGCTCTACAAGCCATGGGAGCTCGGCGAGCAGTTCTTCAGCACCGACAAGGAAGGGAACCCCACCCAGTGGGATCCCGCCCAGATCGGCCCGACGCTCAACAAGTACGTGTTCAACACCGTCAACCCCGGCATCGCCCGCATCCAGCGCTGAAACCCGACCCGCAGTGAGCGCGACCAAGGACGGGGTTGCGATTGCTGGCGCGGCGCTGTCGGACTGCGGCCGCGTCGACGTCAAGACGCCATTCGAGCTCCACTACCAAGCGGCGAGTCGCGCGCTCGCCGATGCCGGGCTCACGAAGGACGACGTCGATGGGTTTGGTTCTAGCGGCACCGGCCTGCTCGCTCCGATCGAGGTTGCTGAGTACCTGGGGCTCCGACCCACCTGGGTAGACGGCACCGGTGTGGGTGGAAGCACGTGGGAGTTCATGGTCGAGCACGCGTGTGAGGCGATCCAGGCCGGTCACGCCGAGGTGGTCGTACTCGTGTACGGATCCACGACGCGTGCCGACCTCAAAGCGCGCCGACGGGCCACGTCGAACCTCTCGTTCGGTGTGCGTGGGCCGATCCAGTTCGAGGTTCCGTACGGGCACACGCTGATCTCGAAGTACGCCATGACAGCACGGCGACACATGCACGAGTTCGGTACGACCATCGAGCAGCTCGCGGAGATCTCAGTGTCGAGTCGGTACAACGCGTCGCTCAACCCCGACGCGTACTACCGCGACCCCATCACCATCGACGACGTGCAGAGCGCTCGCATGATGGCCGACCCGCTCACAAAGCTGCACTGCTGTATCCGCAGCGACGGCGGAGGTGCTGTCGTGATCACGTCGGCGGAGCGGGCCCGCGATCTCGCCAAGCGACCAGTCGCGGTACTCGGCACCGGCGAGGCCGTCTCGCACACGACCATGAGCGAATGGGTGGACTTCACCGAGTCTCCGGCCTTGCGGTCCGGGCGGCTGGCGTTCGAGCGGGCCGGGATCACCCCGGCCGACGTCGATGTGTGTCAGTTCTACGACGCGTTCACGCCGATGGTCTTGCTCACGTTCGAGGCACTCGGCTTCTGCGACAAGGGCGAAGGTGGACCGTTCGTGGAGGGAGGGAGGATGCGCGTCGGCGGCGCGCTCCCCACCAACACCGATGGCGGTGGCCTCTCGGCCTGCCATCCCGGGATGCGCGGCATGTTCCTCCTCGTAGAAGCGGTGAAGCAGCTACGTGGTGAGGCGGGCGAGCGCCAGGTCGTCGACGCCGAGATCGCGTGCGTGAACGGCACCGGCGGCTGGTTCTCATCGGCCAGCACCGTGCTCCTCGGAGTGGGCTGAATCGTCATCCGGCTCCGTCACGGCTCCGAAGACTCGTCATGACCACCGAGGCGCCCACGAGACCAGTTCAACGGACCCCCTCGCCATCGCACGGACCCCCTCGATGGGTCGAGCTGCTCCCAGTGGTCCTGCTCGCAGCGGCGTTCGGCGTCAAAGCCATCGCCAACACGAACGCGGTCCGTGACGTGTTCTCGGGCGCCCAGGCGTTCGCGGTGACCCTGGGGATCCTGGTCGGATGGCTGGCGCTGTGGCTCGTGGTACTTCCCCGGCTCGTGGCCAACCGCTGGGTCCGCGCCGGGATCTTGTTGGTGATCGCGCTTGTCCTCATCTTTGCGCTCGTTCTCCCGACCTTCGTAGACAAGAAGGTGGTCGAAGCGCTTCCTGATGCACGGACAGAGAGCTCCCGGCCGGCAAGTGACCCCGGGAGTCCGTCTCAAACTGCTCCGGCCCCGATTGCCGAGGCCGAACCCGTCGCGATCGCATCGGGCCCGCTGCAGGGAATCGACCACGATGCGACGGGAACCGCCGTCCTCTACCAACGAGCGGACGGGACATTCATCGTCGGGTTGGAATCGATCGATGTGGAATCCGGGCCTGACTACAAGGTGTACATCGTGCCGGGGACCGATCGTGAGAGCCCGGGCGACGATGGCGAATTCCTCGACGACCTCCGCGGCAACCAGGGCACGCAGTACTACGAGGTACCGACCGGCACCGACCTCAGCGTTGGTGAGTGGACGGTGCTTATCTGGTGCCGAGCGTTCGCCGTCCCCATCGCCAACGCCACACCGGTCTAGCCGCGCTGGCGAGCGCGCCGATATCAAGGAGCGCCAAAGAAGCCGCGATGGACGATCGTGCTGAGCGTGTCGAGCACGGTGTCGTCGTCCATGACGACCTAGCGTGACGCGGCGCCGTAGCTGAACCGCTCCAGCATCGCCATCAGCGCGCCCACCGCAGCTTGATCGGCGTCGGCAGTATCGACGCCGATCAAGCTGCGGTGCCCGAGCCGGTCACCGATTGCCGTGAAGGCTTTGACGCCGAGACGGTCGACCTCACGGTCACCCACCTGGTCCTCCATCCACGCACGGATGACCGGACCGAAGCGACGGTACGTAGCGATGAACCGGCCGAGGAAGAGGCGCAGCTCGGCCCGTCCAGTGGAGTCGGGCGTGATGGTGCCGATCGTCTCGGCCAACGCGGTGAGGTCGTGCGCGCAGTCCACCGCGAGCGCCCGCAGAAGATCTTCCTTGTTGGTGAAGTAGAGGTAGAAGGTGCCGTGCGACGCGTTCGCCGCGCGCACGATGTCGTCTACCCGGCTCGCGTGGTAGCCGCGCTCGGCGAAGACCGTGAGTCCGGCTTCCAACAGTCGCGCCATCGTGCGGCGCCCTTGTGCGCGTAGCTCCCGTTGTCGCGCGGGAGTTCCCGTGGCCTCACCTGGGCCATCGCCTCGTGGTCCAGCGCCTGACGACTTGTACGATGCGGCCACCCGCAACCCCCAACCACCGAACCGACCGACACCGAAGGCGACGACCCGACGAGATGCTCGCAGCAACCCTACGTGAGGCCGCCCGAAGATTCGGAGGCTCGCCCGCTTTCGAGACGGCCGATGGCTGGACGTTGTCGTACGACGATCTCGAACGCGTCTCCGACCTGGTCGCCACCGGACTCGCTGCCCGCGGCGTCGGCGCGGGCGATGTGCTCGCGCTCGTTCTTCCGCCCGGCCCGGAGTACGTGATCTTGTATCTCGCGGCGGCGAAGCTGGGTGCGATCACCGCCGGTATCAACGACCGGCTGACCACCGGCGAGCGTGATGCCGTGCTTGCTACCGCCCGGCCCCGACTCGTGCTCGCGGCGCCGGGATTCGTGCCATCGGACCACGACGCGCTCGAACTGGAACCCGCGACCTCGGTCGACAGGTTGCTCGCCGATCTGCGCGGGTCCGAGATCCCTGCGGAGCTCTCCGACGATCCGGAGCGCCCCGTCGCGATCATCTTCACCTCGGGAACCACTGGCACACCCAAAGGCGCGTTGTACAGCAACCGCCAGCTCACCTTCATCACCCACAACGACGTGGGAGACACGTGGGGTGGCGGTGGCCGCAACCTCAACGGCGCGTCGTTCGCACACCTCGGGTTCATGACGAAGCTCGAAGGGAACCTGCGGCGCGGCGGCCTCACGTACCTCATGACTCGGTGGAACGCCCGCGGTGCCCTCGAGCTCATGTCGCGCGTACGGATGCAGACGGCTGGCGGCGTACCCACGCAGCTCGCACTCATGCTGCGCCAACCCGACTTCGACGATTACGACCTTTCGAGCGTCGAGTTCATCGTGACCGGCGGCGGTCCCCTTACTCCGGGACTCGCACAAGAGGCGCGTGCGCGTTTCGACGCGAAGCTGGCTACGCGGTACTCGTGCACCGAAGCGGGCATCGGGCTCGGCACGGCCTTCGACGATCCCGATGAGGATGCCGTAGTCAGCGTCGGACGCCCGCATCCTGCCGTCGAGCTCGGCGTGTTCGACAACGACGATCGACCGGTTCGGGCGGGCGAGGTCGGAGCGGTGTGCCTGCGCTCGGGGGCGACGATGACCGGCTACTGGCAGGACCCGGAGGCGACGCGCGCCGCGTACACCGCCGACGGCTACGTGCGCACCGGCGACCTCGGCTGGGTCGACGACCAGGGTCGGTTGCGGTTGGTGGGTCGGAGCAAGGAGATGTACGTGCGCGGTGGGTACAACGTGTATCCCGTCGAGGTCGAGGGCGTACTGTCGACGCACCCGGCCGTCGCGGCCGTTGCCCTTGTCCCCCGTCCTGATCCCGTCATGGGCGAGATCGGCGTGGCGTTCGTGGTCGCCCACGACCCGTCCGAACCACCGGCCCTCGACGCACTGCGGGAGTTCGGGCGCGACCGGCTTGCGGCGTACAAGCTCCCCGAAGAGATGCAGGTCGTGGAGTCGCTCCCGCTGACGGCGGGAGAGAAGATCGACCGTCGCGCCCTCGCGGCAACCCTCCGTGAGCAGGACTGACACACCCGTCAGGTAAGTTCCCCTCTTCTTATGGAACTCGACTTTTCGCAAGAGCAGGACGAGCTGCGGGATGGCGTGCGGGCGATGCTCGTGCGCGAGTGCCCGATGAGCCTCGTCCGTGAGATCGTCGAGGACGGTGTCACCGCCGACGGGCTCTGGAAGCAGATGGTCGAGCTCGGATGGCCGGCGCTGACGATCGCGGAAACGCACGGCGGTCTCGGCCTGGGTGCCATCGAGCTCGCGGTCGTGGTCGAGGAGCTCGGGCGCGTCGTTGCGCCCGGCCCCTATCTCCCCACGGTGTCGCAGTTCGCCGCGATCGTCCAAGAAGCGGGATCCGACGAACAGCAGAGCCGCTTCCTCGGTGGAGTTGCCGAAGGCACGGTCACGGGAGCGCTCGCGCTCGCGGAGGCCGGTGTGGCGTGCGACCCTGAGCGGGTAGCCGCATCCGCGACCCGGAACGGCGGCGACTGGCAGCTCCAGGGCGTGAAGCAAGCGGTGCTCGGTGGCGGCGATGCCGACGAGATCGCGGTCGTCGCACGCGTCGATGGCACGACCGGTGACGACGGCATTGGCGTCTTCGTCGTCGCCCGCGACGACGTGACGGTCACGCCGCTCACCGCGCTCGACATGAGCCGGAGCCTCGCCACGGTCACCCTCGACGGAGTCACCGTGCCCTCCGATCGGGTCCTCGGCGAACCCGGCCCAGCGGCGGCGCGCGCGGCGTCATCGGGTTTGCCATTTGGAGCGCCAAAGAT
>CAMDCC010000095.1 GCA_945889545.1 Bifidobacterium breve
CATGGATGAGTCCCTGCTGTCCGCCTACCTCGATGACGAGCTCGACGCCGCGGCGCGTGCGGTCGTCGACACGCGCCTCGGCGTATCTCCCGAATGGCGGGCCGAACTTGCGGCGGTGCGCACGGCTCGCAACGCCGTGCGGTCGCTGCCACCGGTCGAAGCGCCAGCCGGCTTCTGGGACCGCGCGCTCTCAACGCCCGACGTTGAGAGCGAGACCACGAACGTCGTTGACCTCGCGGCCGCGCGCCGCCGTCGCGCCTGGGTCACTCGATGGCGCGCGCTCGCGAGCGCAGCGGCCGCAGCTGCTGTCCTCGGTGTGGTTCTCGTGCCTCGACCCGAGCCGGTCCAGCCGGCGTTCGCCAATCTCTCGCAGTCGCACGCCGAACGCGCGTCGCTCGGCAACGACGTGGTGACGAATCTCGCGGGAGCGGTCGTACCTGTCGGGCTCGACCCGTGATTCGTCGTGGCAGTCGGCGTCCGAGCGCGGTGTTGGGCGCGCTCGTGCTGGGCGCGCTGTGCATGACGGCCCTGGGATCCGGTGCCGACGCGGGTACTCCCGACACCGCCGAGGACCTGTTGGTCAAGGCGCGCAAGATCGCGACCGTCGAGTCGTTCGCCGGCGTGGTGGAAGTGCTCTGGATCGACGATGACGGCGTCGAGCACCTGGAGCGAGTCGGCGCCCGAGGTGCCGACGGTGCATTCGTGATCGGCGTCGGCGCGAGGAGGGCAGTCGGCGACGAGAACGATCGCTTCACCAGTAGCGGTGACGACCACACCACCCGGTGGAAGGGCAAAGGCGGTGCTCACGCGCCTCGACCCGGCGAGAGCTGGGACCTCGAGATTGCCGGCCGTCGTCACGTCGCCGGTCGGTCGGCCACCGTTGTCATCGCGCGTGGCGAAGACGGCCGCGTGCGGGCGAGGTTCGCCATCGACCGCGAGACGGGCCAGCTCCTGCGGCGCGCGGTGCTCAACGAGCGAGGCGTTGCGGTTCGGGTGATGCGGTTCGTGACGATCATCACCGGGGGCGTCGACGCGCCGGCGCCGGCGATGCCGAGCGCGAGCAACGACCACGCCCCGGTGGCGATCAAGACATTGCCGAGTGGCTTCGTGGCCCAAGCCGACGTGGGTTCCGGATACCGCCTGCTCGGTCAGTACCTCCAGCCCGACGGTGCCGTGCAGCTCTACTACAGCGACGGGTTGTTCACGGCCTCGGTGTTCCAACGTTCGGGGCGGCTCGACTGGGACGCACTCCCGCCCGGGACGCCGGCCGCGATCGAAGGCGTGCGCGCCCGCTCGTATGCCACCCCGACGGGCACGCTCGTGGTGTGGGGTGATCGCGACGTGGTGCTCACGGCAGTCGGCGATGGTCCACCCGACGCGGTGATCGGGATCGTGGCCGAGATGAGTGCCAACCCGAGCGACGACCAATCGTGGTTCGATGACGTCACCGACTTCGTGTTCGGCCCCTTCGACTGGGAGTGACGCGCGTCACGTTGTGACGGTCCGGTGGCACTCCAAGTGCTCATGTCCTGTTCGCGCGGCCGTCGACTCTGTGTGATGTGTCCGAAACGTTCGTCGTTCATGCTTGCGACCATGAACAACGACACCATGACCAACCCCACTAGGTACATGTCCGACATGCCGACCTACTCATCGAAGGTCGTCCCGATTCCCGCTCGCGTCGCGCCCGTCGTGTTCGAGCGCTGGTGGTTGGAGCGCCGCCGCCGCTCGCTCGGATCACTGGTCGAGACCATCGAGACCGATGTCGGCCGGGTCACACTCGACCCCACCATGTGGACTCGATCGTGGTCGAGCGCGATCGGGCCGGTGCGAAGCGTGCGCGGCAGGCTCCGCGCCCCGGGCCGGCGTTCGTGGCCGGTCGAGCTCGAGTTCTCCCCGTGGTCACGAACTGCGAGTGAGCTCGGGTTGCGCTTCACCGGCCGTCGGATCCCCGGGCCCGCCCGCGTCGCTGGCTACCACGAGCTCGCCGGGGCCGTGCTCGAATCGATCGGTTCACGGTTGGTCGAGCTGTACCCGTCGGAGCTCACGGTCGACGATCTGCGCCGACAGCACGCCGCCTAGTTCAGCGGCCGGCGGTGACGCGGCGCTGGCGCAGGATCCGGCGGCGTTCCCGCTCGGAGCAGCCGCCCCAGACGCCGTGGTCGATGCGGTACTTCAGCGCGTATTCGAGGCACTCGGACTGCACGGGGCACTCGGCGCAGACCCGCCGAGCCCGGTCGACCCCGACTCCATCGGACGGGAAGAACTCACCGGCGCGCGCCTCGCGGCACCGGGCCCGGAGCATCCAGGCCGGGGTCCGGTGGTCGGGGGGCAGGAGGGGGATCGACGTGTCGTCCATGGGTTCAAGGGTGAAACGTAGGGCATCGACGCCGGGTTCCCGACCGGGCCGAGAAACTTGGCTGAGGGCACCGATGTGCCCGCCAGCCTGGGTGGGCGATTCGTCTTGGTCAGCCAGTTGGTCAGCCAGAATGGATTCTCAGCATGATCTCAGTCGGATGTGGAACCTTCTCGGGTGCGAGCGGCGTTGTGAGATGACAACGCCACCGTCCTGCCCTTCCCCCAGAGGTGAACTGTGAACGACGAGACCCCCACGGGACCGGAGCCAGTTGCTGCCAGCGCCGCGACGACACATCCTGAACCGATGAGCCCCTGGCCTCCGTCCACTCCCCGCGCGAAATCCACCGCACACGGTGGGCTGCGCCACACGCTGACCGCGGCACTCGCCGGCGGCCTGTGCGGTGCGCTCGCCGCGGGCGGCATCTTTCTTGCCACCGACGACGACGCCACCCCCGCGCCGTCCAACGCGTCGCAAGCGGTCATCTCTCGCCCGTCGTCCACGCTCGAGGGTGGCAGCGACATCGCGTCGCTGCTCGCCACCGCGGAGCCCGCGGTCGTGGCGATCACGGTCGGCCAGGGTCCGGGCACTGGCGCCGGAGGCGCGGGCACCGGATTTGTGATCACTCCCGACGGATTCATCGTGACGAACAATCATGTGGTCGAAGGACAGACGCGCATCGAGGTCGCCTTCACTGACGGCCAGAGCATGAGCGCTCGCATCATCGGTCGTGACCCGTCCGTCGATCTCGCGGTGCTGAAGGTCGATGGCGCCGATCTCCCGTTCATCGCACTCGGTGATTCCGACGCGGCGCAGGTGGGCGACGAGGTGGTTGCGATTGGCAACGCGCTGGCCCTCGAAGGTGGTCTGAGTGTGACCCGGGGGATCATTTCGGGTACCAACCGCACGGTGAACACCAACGAAGGGTCCACGCTCGTCGGCATGCTCCAGACCGACGCGGCCATCAACTTCGGGAACTCGGGTGGGCCGTTGATCGACGCGGAGGGCCGCGTGATCGGTGTCAATACGGCGATCGAAGTGGACGCGCAAAACGTCGGCTTTGCCATCCCCATCTCGCGGGCCAAGCCGGTGATCGATGATCTCCGAGCGGGCCGCAAGCCGGCGTTCCTCGGCGTGTCTACTCAGAACGTCACTTCGGCACTGGCTCGGGAGCTCGACCTCGCGGTCGAGTCAGGCGCGTACGTCACCCAGGTGACGGCCGATACGCCAGCCGACAGGATTGGCATTCAAGAAGGTGACGTGATCGTGCAGATCGGCGCCGACGAGATCGAGACGTCAGCCGATGTGCTCACCGCGATTCGCAGTCACCGTCCGGGCGACACGGTTGATGTGATCGTCGATCGCGACGGTGAGCGGGTCACGCTCACAGCCACCCTCCAGGAGCGCCCCGACGTCGAATAGCCCCGCCGTCGAGTTGGGTTCAGGCGTCGCCGGTGAGCTCGGCGAGCAGCGCGCACACGCGCCGGTCGATCTCGTCGCGGATGGGTCGCACCGCGTCGAGCGACTGGCCCGCGGGATCGTCGAGATCCCAGTCGAGGTACCGCTTGCCCGGGTAGATCGGGCATGCGTCGCCGCATCCCATGGTGATCACCACGTCGGCGGCACGCACCACTTCATCGGTCACGAGCTTCGGGAACTCCTTGGTCACGTCGAGATCGATCTCGGCAAGGGCCTCGACCACGGCCGGGTTGAGCTCATCCGCCGGCGTGCTACCGGCGGAGCGCACGTGCACACGACCGGCGGCGTGGTGATCGAGGAGCGCAGCGGCCATCTGACTGCGCCCCGCGTTGTGTGTGCACACGAACAGCACCTCGGGTACGTCCTTCTTCACTGGTCGATTCCTTGGCTCATGCGGTCTGCTCCTGGGGATGTGGCACGACGACATCCGCTGCCGTCGCGCGGGCGCGTGGATAGAGGATGTTGATCACGACGAACGCGACGCCAGCGCCCACGAGCTGAGCTCCGACAAATGCAGGAACGGATGCTGGCCGGATGCCGGCGAACGTGTCCGACAGCATGCGGGCAATCGTGACCGCCGGGTTGGCGAAGCTGGTTGAGGACGTGAAGAAGTAGGCGCCACCGATGTACGCGCCGACGGCGAAGGGGGCAAGGAGGGCGCGACCCGACCGTGTGACTCCAAAGACGACGAGTAGGAGTCCGAACGTCGCAACAACTTCCGCCAAGAAGAGCCCGCTGCCGTCGCGCACCTTGGTCGAGAGCTCGACGGCTGGCAGCTCGAACATGAGATTCGCAACGACCACGCCGGACGCGGCGCCCACCATTTGTGCACCCAGGTACACGGCCGCAGCCCGTCGGTCGATCCCGCCGAGTGCGTGGTCGACCAGCGTGACGACGGGGTTGAGGTGGGCGCCCGAGACGGAACCGACGGCGATGATGATCGCGGCAAGCCCAGCCGCAGTGGCGAATGCGTTCTCGAGGAGCTGGAGCCCGATGTCGCCCGGGCTCAACCGGACCGCGGCGATGCCCGACCCGATGACCGCGATGAGCAGGAGCGCGGTGCCGAGGAACTCGGCGAACGCTCGGCGTGCAAGGCCTTGGTCCACGGACACGCGTTCAGCCGCAGGGTCGCCGGCGCCTGGCGGGCCGACGCCGGGCGAGTGCTGTGAGGTGCTCAGCGAGCGGGCGTAAGGCCTCGGGCCGCAGGCGGTAATACGTCCAGTACCGGTGCCGCTCGGTGTCGACGACGCCGGCATCACGCAGGACGCGCAGGTGATGGCTCACGAGGGTCTGGGTCACGCCGAGCTCCTCAGTGAGGTGGCACACGCAGAGCTCCTCATCGGCCAGCAGATCGACGATGCGCTCCCGGAGCGGCTCTGCAAGCACGCGGAGCAGCCCATCGTCGTCGAGCGATCGTGTGGTGGGCGCTGCACTCGTCGGCATCGATGTTCCCCCATCTCAACCAAGATGAATGCATATGAATCTAGATTGATAAAGATCAGAAATCAAGCGCGGTAAGGTCACTCGCATGTCAATGAGCACCGAAGAGCTCGAGCAGCTCCCGCCGCAAGGCCACGTGAAGATCGTGTACCAAGGACCCACGTCACCCCACTGGGAGGTGCGTGGCGTGTTCGGTGATCAGCGAGTCATCGAAGACTTTCGTCAGCGCGCGCTGGCGCGGCTCCAGCTCCTGCCGCCCCACGACCCGCAGTTCCGGCGCAACCGTGAGCGGGTCAACCGCGATGCCGAGCGCGAGCGCCTGATCCTCGAGTGGGACCTGGGCTACGCGGAAGACGAAGTCGCTGCGCCTCCTGTGGCCGAGACTCCTGCCGCCGAGGCGATTCCCGCGGAGACGGTCGCTCCGACCACCTAGCAAGGCGAATGGCCGCAGCGCAGGTACCCTGCGCTGCAATGAGCCGGGGCCCGAGCGGCCCGGCGCTCTGCGCCGAAAGCGGGAAGCGGGATCGCTACCAGCGCTGTTCGTAGCGGTTGCGCAGGAGCACCGCTGTGAGGTTCGCGAGCAGTGTGATTGCGAGCAGCACGATGATCGCGGCCGCGGTGAGATTGATGGCGAAATCGGTCTGCGCTTCGCCGCGCCAGTTGAAGACGATCTGTGGCAGCGCCGTGTACGAAGTTGTGAACTTCTGGAAGAGGTCGGCGCTGCCCGTCGTGAAGAACCCCAGGACGGCGCCCACGAGCAGCAGTGGTGCCGTCTCCCCGATGGCCCGTGACAACGACAGGATCGTGCCGGTGAGGATGCCGGAGAAGGCATTCGGGAGTACGAGCGTCTTCGTGACCTCCCATTGCGTGGCACCGACCCCATAGCCGCCTTCGCGCAGTGATCGGGGGACGGCTCGGATCGCTTCCGACGACGTGATGATCACGATCGGCAGCACGAGGATCGCGAGGGTGAGCCCGCCGGCGATGAGCGTGCGACCGCCAGTGGCGCCGCTCAAGAGCTTCACGAAGATGCTGAGGCCTAGCAACCCGTAGACCACCGACGGCACGCCCGCGAGGTTGCGGATGTTGAGCTGGACGAAGCGCGTGAGTCGGTTGTCGGGTGCGTACTCCTCGAGGAACACCGCCGTTGCGACGCCGAGCGGGAACGAGATCAATGCAGTGATGAACGCGAGGACAAGCGTCCCGAAGATCCCTTGGGCCACGCCGGCGCGATCGGCCGAGCTCGAGACGTTGCCACTCAAGAAGCTGCTCGTGCCGATGAACCCGGCGATGACGAACACCACGACAATCGTCGCGACCACGCCCATCACCAGGCGCCAGCGACGAGCGCGCACTGCGAGGAACAGGCCCCATGGCACACCGAGGAGCGCGAGCGCGCTCGTGATCCAGCCGGGGATCCCGTGCGGATGTACGAGGAACGTGCTCGTCTCGTCGAGCGCTCGCCCGAGCTCGTGCGGGAATTGGGAAAGTACGAACCCGCGCGTCTTGAACACATCGAGGCCATCGCTGAAGACGGTTGCAAGCAGGAGCACGATGAACGCGAGGCACGCGAACAGGCATGCCAACAAGCCGAGCTGGAAGGCCAGACCCGGAACGTCGAGCCGCTTGCCGCGCAGCGATCGATCGATCGTGATCTCGCGGGGGAGCGTGGTGCCGACCGTGGACATCAGTACGCCTCGCGCACGCGGCGCACGAAGAAGTTCCCCACCATGTTCAGCAGCAGGGTCAGGACGAACAGCACCAAACCGAGGAAGAAGAGGCTGTTGAACGCCTGGCCGGCATCGCTACCCCCGCCACCCGCCACCTGGTCAGTGCCGGCCGCAAGGGAGGCCAGCGCCGACGTGAAGGTGAGGCCAGGGTCGCTGGGGTTCGTGGTGAAGTGGGCTTCGCCGAACGCACCGCCCGCGAGTGCGATGACCATCGTCTCGCCGATCGCACGGGAGGCCGCCAGGATGAGCGAGGCGACGATCCCGGAGATCGCCGCCGGGACGACAACACGGACCACCGTGGTGAAGCGGCGCGCGCCCATGCCGTAGCTCGCTTCACGCAGCGAGTACGGCACTGCGCGCATGGCGTCCTCGCTCACCGAGGCCACAAGCGGCGTAACGAGGATGCCAACACCTAACCCTGCGGTGGCCAGACTGAAGTCACTTGGTCCGTGCAGGAGATCGACGATGATGTTTGGTCCGATCCACGCGATGGCAAAGAACCCAAGCACGATGCTCGGGATGCCCGCCAGCACCTCGAGGATGGGCTTGAGCACGCGGCGAACGCGCGGCTTGGCGTACTCCGCGAGGTAGACGGCGGCGCCGAGGCCGAGCGGGATGGCGATCACCATCGCGATCGCCGACACCATGAGCGAGCCCACGAACAGCGTGGCGATGTCGAACTTGCCGATCCGCGGCGCCCATTTGTCGAATGTCAACAGGGTGTCGAGATCGATGTTGCTCAGGAACGTGACCGAGTTCGCGGTGAGCGAGGCGATGATCGCGATGCTGATCGCCAGGGTGGACATCCCGGCGACCCAGAAGCTGATGCGGATGCGGCGCTCACGACGGACCCGTCGCCGGTCGCCCTCAAGGCCCAGCGTGCTCGGATCTAGCGCGGTCACGTCGGCATCCTCGCTTGTCGGTCGCCGTGGTTCAACGATCCCCCCGAAAAAAGGAGAAGGCGGCCGGGCCGGGGGGTCGGCCGGGCCGCCTTCTCAGGTGGTGACAGTTGGTGCTCTAGCTGGCTGACTTCCAGGCGTCGATCGCCGCAGCCGCGTCGTCCTTGTGCAACGGGGCGTACCCGGCTTCCTTCACCGATGTCGTGAGGTTCTTCTTCGTCATGTAGAAGTCGACGAAGTCCTTGAGGTCGGCGTTCTTGGCTGCCTTCTCGTTGCTCACGTAGATGTAAAGCGTGCGCGAGAGCGGCAGGTACGAGCCGCTCTGCACGGTCTTGATCGACGGCTTCACGCACTTCCCCGAGTCCGGGTCCTCGATCGGCAAGGCCTTCAGCTTGTCGGTGTTCGCCAAGTAGTAGGCGATGCCGAGGAAGCCGATGCCGCTCTTATTGGCCTCGACCTGCTTGACGATGTCGTTGTCGTTGGGGAACTGACCATCGGAGATGAGCGGCTCAGCAGCCTCCGCCTCACCGTCGTCGTTCGTGATGGTGTCGGTAACGTTCCCGCCCGCCACGCGCTCCTCCATGATGCTCAGGTACCCGAGTTCGATGAAGGCGTCGTATGTGCCCGACTCAGGGCCCGGCGTGAACTTCTTGACCGTTCCCTTGGCCGGAAGGTTCGTGGTACCGCTGATCTCGTTGGCCGCCAACGAGGCGTCGGCGAGGTTGCCGGTCGACTCCGGACCGAAGAGGGCGTAGAGGTCGGCTTGGCTCAGGCACTTGAGCCCGAGGTTGCTCTTCTTGTTGACGATCACCGTGAGTCCGTCGAGGCCGACCGGGAGCTCAGTGAACGTGATGCCAGCTTCGTCGCATGATGCGATTTCCTCGTCCTTGATCGGACGGGACGCGTCGCTGATGTCGGTCTCGCCGTCGCAGAAGAGCTGGAAGCCGTCGCCGGTGCCCGGGCCGTTCACGGTGATCTGAACGTCGGGGTTGGTCTCGGCGTAGAACTCACCGATCAGCGTGGTGATCGGCTCGACGGTCGACGAGCCCGAGACGTTGATGCCCTCAGCCTGTGCCGCGGCGATGCCGCCACCCACGCTGAACGTCAACACGAGCGCGCCGATCGCCGCAACGAGCACGCGCTGCAATTGAGACTTGCGGGTCAATGGATTCCTCCTGAAGAGCGGGTTGTTCATGTCCGGGCGACCGTACGAAACGCGGGTAGCCGCGACCTTCCGCAGGGGTGAACGAAGGGTGAACAGCCTGGCAACTTCAGACAGGTGCGCCGCTGTCCTGATTGTCGGAGCGGCTCGGGAGCTCGCCGGTGACCATGAAGCGCACCCAGGCTCCGATGAGCACCGCGTGATCGGCGATGCGCTCGTAGTACCGACCGAGCAGCGCGAGCTGGACCGCCTGCTGGAGACCCGGCTCGTCGTTCGAGCATGTGGCGAAGATTGCGCGGAAGAGCTCCTTTTGGAGGTCGTCCATCACGTCGTCCATGTCGGGCAACGCCGCGGCGACGGCAGAGTCGTTGTCGGCGAACGCGTCGACTGCGAGC
>CAMDCC010000096.1 GCA_945889545.1 Bifidobacterium breve
CGAGCGGCGCGCTCATCGGTGGGCAGCGCGGTCACGTCTTCGCCGCGTACGCGGATCGCACCCGACGTGATGCTGTACGTCGGGTCGCCGAGGAGCGCCTTCGCGAGCGTGGACTTCCCCGACCCGTTCGGCCCCATCAGCGCGTGGACCTCGCCCTCACCCACGGCGAGCGAGACGCCGCGCAGGATCTCCGATCCGCCCACGGCGATATGCAGGTCCTGAATCTCGAGGAGGGGAATCTCTGGTACCGGGGCGCTCACAGGCCCGATTGTATTGTCCCTATCCACGTAGTGAAAACCCCCAAGTACCTTTGGCGACGTGCCCAGGGACCGTCATCGTGCTGCGTGGGAGGACTGGGGGAAGGTCGACCCGTTCTGGGCCGTGCTCAGTGATCCCGACGCCCGCCACGGCCGCTGGGACCCCGAGCAGTTCTTCGCCACCGGCGTCGACATGGTCGCGACGATGCTCGAGCACGCCGGGAACTACGGCCGCCCCAGGGAGCACTCGACGGCCGTCGACTTCGGGTGCGGCGTCGGCCGTCTGACCCGTGCGTTGGCGCCCCACTTCGAGCACACGTACGGCCTCGACGTGGCCGGGGCGATGATCGACGAGGCCCGGCGGCTCGATGCGGGTGCGTCGGGCGCCGCCTTCGAGCTGCACGAGCACGAGGATCTCCAGCGTTTCGAGTCGGGTTCCGTCGATCTTCTCTCGTGCCTGCTGGTGCTCCAGCACTTGCCGTCGCGCGATGCGATCGAGGGGTACCTCCGCGAGTTCGTGCGTGTTCTCGCCGACGGAGGTGTGGCGGTCGTACAGCTGCCCGTGCACGTTCCCGAACCGCTGCCGCGTTCGACGCTCCGCACCAAGTTGCAGCTTCGAACCCGCGCTGGACGCGCGTTGCGCGCGCTCGGCGTCAGTCCCCGATTCCTCTACGAACGCTTGGGGTGGCGGCCGGAGATGCGGATGTCGGGCATCCCGTACGACGAGACGGTTGCAGTGTTCGCGTCGGCGGGCGCCCACCTGCTCGACGCGTCGCCTGAGAGCACCGATCCTGGTGGCGTGGTGAGCCGCCTTTACTTCGTGGCGCCCGGCTCCGGTGGCGCCTGACGCGCGACGTCGCGCAGCACACCGGCCATGTCACCCGGCTCCAGGTCGAGCAGACGCGGCCGCGCTGCTCGCGCGGTTGCCGAGGTGCTGCGTGCGCCGTCGAGCGTCGCAACGATGGCCGCGGTGAGCGCTTCGACGAAGAGGGGGGCGTCGCCCATCGGCACCAACCGACCCGCGTCGGCCGATGCGGCCGCGATGATCTCGCGTGGTCCACCGGCGTCGGTGGCAACAACGGGAGTGCCGCTCACGAGTGCTTCGGCGACGCTCAACCCGTACGGCTCGGGTTCGGTCGACGGCGCGACGAGCACGTCGAGGTCGGCGAACAGATCGGCGACGGCGGTCTCGTCGATCTCACCGAGCCAATGGACGTCGGGGAGAGTGCCAGCGGCCGTCTCGAGCTCGGCGGCGTACCGCTCCTTGCCCTGCACCAGCGCACCCGCGATCACGAGATGGGCGTGTTGGTGCGCTTCCTTGACGCGCGGCCACGCGTCGAGGAGCACGTCCAGCCCTTTCCACGTGTCGAGTCGACCGACGGCGCCCGCCAGGAGGACGTCGTCGGCGATGCCATGCCCCGTTCGAAAGCGTCCGGCTCGTGAGGGCGAGAACAGGTTGGGGTCGGGCGAGTCGTAGATCACGACGGTGTTGCGAGGATCGAGTTGGTCGGCGATGGCCTGCGACCCGCACACCACCCGCGTGGCGTAGCGGCGGGCGAGGAAGCGCTCGAGCCGCAGCGCGGCCCCCGACTGCACCACGATCTCGCGGGCGTGCCACACGTGGGGCTTGCGGGCGAACCGAGCCACCGCCCAGCCGTACCAGGAGTGGAGCGAGTTGGTATGCACCACATCGATCTTCAGGTGCCGCACGAGGTGGGTGAGCCGGGTGACGGCGAACGGCCAACCCCCTAGGTACGCCAGCCAGGTACCGAACCTATGGCTGGTGGAGATGCGCCGCATCGGCACGATGTGGATCGTGACGCCGGCGGCTTCGAGCTCGGCGCGCAGCGGGGGTTCTCCAGGAACCACGACATGACAATCGAACTCGTCGGATGGCAGGCTGCGCAACATCCTTAGGAGCGCTTGATCCGACCCCCCGCGCTCCGCGACAGGCTGGATCGAGCAAAGCCGCATCATGCGTGTCGCCCTCAACGTCGAACAGCTGTTGCACCGTCCCCCAGGGGGGATCGGTCGGTACACCGCGGAATTGGCGAGGCTACTCCCGGCGCTGAACGACGACGGTGAGCACTGCGACGTGGTGCCGTTCGTGGCCCGTCACGGCCGCGCGGCGATCGAGCGGGCGCTTGGGAACTTCGGGCTGCGCGACTCGGACCCGGTGCGTCTCCTGCTGCCGCGTCCGCTGCTCTACGACACGTGGAACCTCATCGGCTTCCCGCCGCTCGGCATGCTCCACCGTTCGCTGCGAGACGTCGACCTCGTGCACGCGCCGTCTCTCGCGGTGCCCCCGCACAGCGGTGTGCCGCTGGTGGTGACGGTGCACGACGCCGCGGCCATCGTGTTCCCAGAGACGTACCCGCGGCGCGGACGTTGGTTCCACCATCGAGGCAGCATCATGGCGGCGCGGCGGGCCGACGTGGTGATCGCGCCGACGATGGCCGCAGCAGAGGAGATCAGCTCGCGTACACCGATCCCGCGCGAGCGCATCCGTGTCATCGCGCATGGAGTGACGCAGCTTCCAGTGGGTGAAGGTGTGGTGGCGGCGACGCGCGCCACGCTTGGCGTCGGTTCCGCTCCGTATGTGCTGTGGGTGGGCACGCTCGAGCCACGCAAGAACCTGCCCGTCCTCATCAACGCGTTTCGAGTCGTCGTCGAGGAGCGCAACCTCCCGCACCGCCTGGTAATCGTCGGACCTTCGGGCTGGATGGACACCGAGGCCGCGATCCGCGGTCCTTCGGAAGCCCTCGGCGAACGCATCCACTTCACCGGACCGGTGCGTGCGGACCGGCTCCAAGCGCTGTACCGCGGCGCCGATCTCTTCGCGTTCCCCAGTCTGCACGAGGGCTTCGGTCTCCCGGTGCTCGAAGCGATGGCGCAGTCGACGGCTGTGCTCTGCGCCGACATCCCGGTGCTGCATGAAGTCGCGGGCGACGCGGCTCGGTTCGTCACGCCGCATGATCCTGAGGCGTGGGGACACGCGATTGTCAGCCTGCTGTTCGACGACGACGCCCGTGCGTCGCTCGCGAACGCCGGGCGAGTTCGCGCCGCCAGCTTTACGTGGGAGCGATGCGTCAACCGCACCCGCGCCGTCTACCGCGACGTCCTCGGCCTCAGCTGAACCCGCCCCAACGCCACTAGGACACTGTTGAACAAGGCGGTTCCTTGGAGCCGGTTGGGTTCGTGGGCTTGTTGGCGCGGGCCGGGTTCATGACCGAACCGAAGAGCTGGCTGTTGAGGGTGAAAGGCCGGTCATCCTGGTGGCTTGATGCCTTGCAGTGGTGCCTTGCTTGTCAGTTCCCGGGTCCGCATTGGTTGAGCGTCCAGCCGTTGGGGCCGCGGGTGAGACCGAGGTTGAGGAGTCGGCGCAGGTTGATCGCGGCGACGCGCACCGAGAGCGCGTGTTGGTTGCGTTCGACACCGCGGTAGCGGACTCGGCGGTGGCCTCGAGCGGTGAGCCAGGCGATGGAGCGTTCGACCATGGGTCGCCAGCGTCGATAGTCGTCGGTGAAGTCGCCGTCGCGCCAGGCGCGGCGGGCTGCGACGAGTTCGACATCGTGTTCGCTGATGTGGAGCGCGCGCCCTTCGGTTCTGGTCGTGCACCGCGATCGCAGTGGGCAGCCGCGACAGCGAGCACCGAAGGTGGCGCTGCCTTTGGGGGCGATCGTGACGGTGTGCCCGGCGGGACACGTGGCGGTGCGGGCGGCGTGGTCGACGATGAAGTCGTCGCGATCGAACCCGCCGGGGATCGCGCGACGCAACGGGATGGCCTTGATCGCCTGGTGATGCTTGGCGGTTCGTAACGCGGCGCGGGTCGCTCCGGAGCCATACGCGGAGTCGGCCAGCACCTGCAGGCCGGGTGATTCGTCGCTGAGCAAAGCGATCCCCGCCGGTCCATCCGCGGCGTTGGCCGGGGTGAGCGCAGCCGCGGTGACCAAGCCAGTCTCGGGTTCGACCGCGATGTGAGCCTTGTAGCCGTCGCGGTATTCGCTCACGCTCTTGTGCATGTGGCGAGCCTCGGGATCAACGGTCGAGATCACCCGGTCCGGTGCGACGTGGCGGGCGATCCGCCACGTGCCTTCGTCGGCTCCAGGCTCGACGTCTTGACCGGCGACCAACGCCAACAGCCCGACCGCGTCGATCTGCTCGGCGGTGAGCTCGACCCCATCGAGCGCCCCGAGGACCGCATGCGCGTCATGCACCAACCCATTGACCAACGCCCCTTTGGCATCAGGGTCGTCCCACGCACACACCGGCTTGCCCGACGCGTCATAGTCATGCGCCGCCACCTCGACCACACCGGCTTCGGCCACCACTCGTCGCACTCGATGGATCGCGGAGACCAACTGGGTCACGGTGTCTTGGGTCGCGACCGCGTCGTCGAGCAGCGTCGAGTCCAACGCCCGGCGAGTCTTGGTCTTGAGCACACCGGTCGCGTCGATGACTGAACGGACCGCGTCGAAGATGCGCTCCGGACGCTCCGACTGGCGCAGGCGGGTCCTCCAATAGGTGAGCACCGAATAGTGGATCCCCGAATCGTCGAGCGCGAGGCCCGCCGCGACCTTCCAGGCGATGTTGGTCCGCAACGCCGCCGCCGCGTCTCGATCCGAGAGACCCTCCAACGCCTGCAGGACCATCACCGTCGCGACCACATCGGCCGGCACCGATGGACGCCCCCGACCCGACGGGAACAAGTCCTCGAACAGCTCGTCGGGGAACAACTCCCCTCGGTGATCCGCCAAGAACGCGTGCACCGACGCGTCGGCCACCAGATGACGACACAACGCTGCCGCGTCCAACAACTCCGAATTCGGATCGCTCTTACCCTGCATCCCTTCAGTCTGAAGGGATCACACCCAAAACGCGAGCACCACCGGCCTATTTGTTCAACAGTGTCCTAGGGGCTGGGGTCAGGGCACGAGGGGAGGGAGTGTGAGCGCGAGCTGGTCGAGGAACGGCGTCGACCAGAGGGTGCCGTAGGTCGTGCTTGCGAAGTAGCGCTCCGACCATACGATCACGACGGCCGTCGCTCCCGCGATCCGTTCCGCCGTGGTGGCCGGGGCGGCTCGAACATCGCCGGTGTGGATCCAGGTCATCTGCTGTACGAACGGCGCGAGGTGCGGGACGATCGATTCCGCGAACGAGTCACCCACCAAGATGACAGTGCCCTCGAACACGGGCGCGGTCGTGCTGGTTGCGCGCGTGATCGTTGCCCGCACACCGCTAGTGATGGCCTCGCGGACAACCTCCACGCCCACGCCGGTGCGCTCGATCGAAGCATCCAAGGTCTGGTCGGTGCTCGGTGCGCCGAGCAGCTCGGTGAGGTCGCCCGTGTAGTCGGCCACGGTCTCGACCACCTTCGTGTGCGTGAGCAGCTCTGGATCCAGCAAGCGCGCGATCTCCTGCGCGACCGCCGCGCGAGCCAGACCGTTCCAGTGCGTGTCCTTGCGCAACCAGTATTCGCGTTGCTCCCGATTCTCATGCGCGGCCACGAGTCCCAACGTGTCGATCGCGCCCGGGATCGCCGCGTTGTTGAGGAGCGACCACGTCTCTTCCTTCGCCTGCGCCGAACACGTCGCGTAGGGATTGCTGTCGGGGAGGTGCTCGGGTTCGGCCGTCGACTTGTCGGGAGCAAGAGCGATCACGAGTGTCCTACCCGATCGCGCCAGGATGCGCTCGAGCCTTCGCAGGTTGCGCACCACCTTCGTGCGAGGCTGTTGCGGGCTGCACTCGTTGGCGAACTCGGTGGTCGCGAACAGCCATCCGTCCTTGCCGACGATGACATCGCTCGTTCCTGCCACCACCGGCTCCGGTATGGCCGGCGGGAGCTGAAGGAACTCTTTCTCCTTGGCGGTCTGGGGTTCCCGGGCGGCAGCTTCGCCGAGGTCACCGCCGCTCCCAGCCGGGGCCTCGCCGAACACGGCTTGGGTCGCGTTGGCGCGCCAGCGCACGGCGAGACCGCGGAAGGGCACGTGATCGTTCACGTAGGCGGCGGTCTCGTCCATCACGTCCCATGACGTGAGGCTATGAGGGAACCGCGCGAGCTCGCGCTTGTCGCTCGTCGAGCTTTGGATGCCCAACGCCCAGAGTGCGATCGGAACGAAGAAGAACATGCACCCGAGCAGCTTGTAGATACCTGGGGGACGGCGTGAGCGTCGTAGCTCGCTGCGAGTTCGAGCTCGTGAAGGGGTAGTGAGCGTCATCGGCAAGAGACCATGTCAGAACTGGTAGTAGAGGAATGGACTGAAGGTTCCGGCGGCGACGAGCAACGCCGCGATTGGCGCGCCGACCAAGATCACCGCGAGTCGGGTGGAGCGGGCCCACGAGTCACGGCTCGAGTCGAGGAAGCGACCCATCACCAGTCCACGAGGCAACGCGACGACGGTGGACGCGAGCAGGATCACGACGAGGCGCTCGCGAGTGAGGGCGATGTCGGTGGCAAGGTCGAGTCCGAAGTCACGCGGCACGAACATCGCTTCAAGGATCCCAAACGCACGATCAAGACCCGGTGCGCGGAAGAAGACCCAGCCCAACAGGACCAAGAAGAAGGTTCGGGCACGGAGCCAGGCTTCGCGACCGCGCCCCATCTCCTCGGGCGGGAGTCCGTGCGCACCGCGCAGGTGGGGGTTCACTCGCTCGTAGACGAGCAATGTTCCGTGGTACAGCCCCCAGAGGATGAACGTCCATGCCGCGCCGTGCCAGAGGCCGGTGAGCAAGAACACGATGTACAAGTTTCGGTACGTGCCGAACGTACCCGCACGATTCCCGCCGAGCGGCACGTACACGTAGTCGCGGAACCACTGCGAGAGTGACATGTGCCACCGACGCCAAAAGTCGGTGATCGACACCGCCGAATACGGGCGCGCGAAGTTCTCGGGGAAATGGAAGCCAAACATCCGCGCGAGGCCGATTGCCATATCGGAGTAGCCGGAGAAGTCGAAGTAGATCTGCAGCGTGTACGCGATCACCCCGACCCAAGCCGACGTTGTCGTGAGGTTCCCGGCAGGCTGCCCGAAGACGGCATCGGCCACCGGCGCGATGGTGTCGGCGATCATGACCTTCTTGCAGAGGCCCCATGCGAAGCGCGGGAAGCCGGCAGCGAAATCGTCGATGCGACGGGTCCGTATCTCTTCGAGCTGATGGCTGATCTCGTGGAACCGCACGATTGGGCCCGCGATGAGCTGAGGGAACATCGCGATGTAGGTGGCAAAGTCGAGTGGTCGGTGCAGCGCCGCGCTCCGACCCCGCCAGACGTCGATCACATAGCTGAGTTGGTGAAAGGTGAAGAAGGAGATCCCGATCGGCAGCGCGATGCGCAAGATCGGCGAACTCCCGTTGCCGAGCAGCTCAGCGAGCGCATCGACCTGGCGTGAGAGGAAGCCGGCGTACTTCCAGTAGCCGAGCATCCCGACGTCGAAGACCACCACGAGGGTGAGCGCGGTGTTGCGGGCCCGGTCGGTCTCGGCGCGCCCGATGGCGATGCCCGCCAGGTAGTTGACCGCGATGCACACCAACAGCGTGATGACTTGACCTTTCGCGCCATAGGCGTAGAAGACCAGGCTCGAGATCGCGAGGATGGCGTTGCGGTGGCGTGGCGGGAGCAGCCAGTACACGCCAAGCACCACCGGCATGAAGACCCACAAGAAGACCGGCGTGGCAAACGACATCGGACTCTGAGCACCCCCCGGAGGTGCTGGAGGCTACCGAAGGAGCTGTTACCAGCCGCGGTCGGCCCATTCCTGGAGGTGGGGGCGCTCGTCGCCGATCGTGGTGTCGAGACCGTGTCCGGGGAGCACGATCATGTCGACGGGGAGCGTGAAGAGGCGGCGGTCGATCGACCGGAGGATCTCGTCGAAGCTCGCGCCCGGCGTGCTCGTGTTGCCCGGTCCTCCAGGGAACAGCGTGTCGCCCGTGAAGATGAGCGGCTCGTCTTCGAGGAGGAACGACGTGGAACCGGCGGTGTGGCCCGGCGTGTGGATCGAGCGCAGACGCAGGTCGCCGACTGCGTAGACCTCGTCGTCGGGGATCACGAAGTCGTAGGACGGCAGCATCTCGGCATCGGCTGCGGCGATCCCCACTTCGATGCCGGCGTTGCGGACTGCAACGACTGCCTGGATGTGGTCCCAGTGGCCGTGCGTGGTGAGCACTCGTCTGACGCCGGTCTCGCGGCAGACCTCGAGGAGCAGGTCGTGCTCGTTCGCCGCGTCGAGCAGGACGGCTTCACCCGTGCTCTTGCACCGGATGATGAACACGTTGTTCTCGACCGGCCCGACGATGAGCTTCTCGACTCGTACGCGGGCGTCCTCGAAATGCGCGGGTCGGGACACGGCGTCATCTTCTCACTACGCAGCGGCCTTCGTGAACTTCCCGCACCCTCCGCTCCCGCTGCAAGAACGGGTCGGTGGTGCCCTGTACGACTACGACCACCTGGGCGCCACCTGCCGCCGCGATTTCGTTGCGCTGCTTCCCGACGACTTCAGCCGGGACTGGGCGCGCGTGCTCGACTATGGCTCCGGTGCCGGTCGCACGCTGCGTTCGTTCGCCCCGGAGGCCGAGCAGGCTGAGGAGTTCTGGGCGTGCGACATCGACGCCGCGTCGATCCAATGGATGGAAGCGAACCTGTGCCCGCAAGGAACGTCAGGTCCGGCCCGCGTTGCGACCCCGGTGCCTACCATCGTTGTGTCCATCTGCCGGTATGCTCCCGCGTCCGTGACCCTCGCCGACGCGCGCCGGAAACCGCAGGAGCGGGTCGGCGAGTTCGATCGCGAGGACGTCGGGGTGGTGAGCGCCGACAGCGTGCCGACGCCCGGCCTACGCCGATGATCGATATCCCGCGTGTCTCGCTTCCGGGGCCGACGGAGTTCTTCGAGCACTACGTGTATGCGCGGCGACCGGTCGTGATCACTGATCTGTTCGCAGGCCAGGACGTTGCTGAAATCGCCACGATCGATGACGCGCTCGATGCCTGGGGGCAAATGAGCATCCGGGTGCAGGACGAGTACACGAGCGCCGAGGGCACGACCGGCGCACCGGAGCCGACTGCCATGCACTTCCGCGAGTACGTGGAATTTGCTCGGGCGAATCCGTCGACCCGACGCTGCTGTACCGAGTACGACACACCGGCGCGCGTGCTGGCCTCGTTCCGGCTCCCAGAGG
>CAMDCC010000097.1 GCA_945889545.1 Bifidobacterium breve
AGATCCCGCCTGACGAGGACTGTGCCAACGCCGCGGTGTTCCTTGCCTCCGACATGTCGTCGGTGATCACGGGGCAAGCCCTCGATGTGAACGGCGGCGAGGTGTTCCATTGAGTGTCGAATCCGCACAGGCGGCGATCGACGGCGCTGCTCGCACACTCGGCGAATCCTTGGGGGTCGACGGACCCGCGCTGTTGCGGGAGCGCAGCGAGATTCTGGGCATCACGCCTGCGGGCACCGTGTCCGCGGGCGGCACCTGTCGGCTCATTCCCGCTCGCGACGGGCGGTGGGTTGCACTCAACCTGGCTCGCCGTAGCGACATCGAGCTGCTTGCCGCGTGGATGGGCCACGAGTGGGATGGGCCGCCATGGGATGCGGTCGCTGGGCATCTTTGTGAAGTGGATGCGCCTGACGCCGTCGATCGGGCCCAGCTGTTGGGAATCCCGGCGGCGGTTGCCGTCGAGGCCGTTGCCGGCATGCCGGTTCGGGTCACGCCGGGTGCCCCTCGACGAACCAAGGATTCGCCGCTCGTCGTGGATCTCGCCGCGCTCTGGGCGGGGCCGCTCTGCGCTCGGCTGCTGGCCGAGCTGGGAGCGCGCGTGATCAAGGTGGAGCTGCCCGGGCGTCCCGACGGTGCTCGCGGGGGACACCCCGAGTTCTGGGATCGGTTGAATGGCAACAAGGAGCAGCGCACTCTCGATGTGCCCGCGCTTCGGCGCCTGCTCGATGATGCCGACGTGGTGATCACATCGGCCCGACCGAGGGCGATCGAGCAATTGGGTCTCGACCTCGAACGACGCGTCATGGAACGGGGACTCATCTGGGCGGCGATCACCGGCTACGGAATGACCGGTGAGTGGAGCGACCGCGTGGCGTTTGGCGACGACGCGGCGGTGGCTGGCGGCCTTGCGGTTGCCGCGGGTGGCGTGAATGCACCGGTCTTCGTGGGCGACGCGCCCGCAGATCCACTTGCTGGCCTCAGCGCCGCGGGCGCGGCCAGACAGGCGCTCAAAGCGGGACTTGGTTGCGTTGTGGACGTGAGCATGCGCAACGGCGTCGCGGCCGCGTTGACCGCTGCAAAGTACACTGCACCCATTCAGCAGGAGGTTGCGTGATGGCTCGGATCGACATCCCCGAGGGGGACCAGCCGGAAATCGTGCGAGTGTGGAGTCTGCGGCCGGAGATGGGGAAAGCCGTTGCCGACCTCTCATATGCCGTGTACTCGCAAAGCGCGCTGCCGGCGCGGGTCCGCGAATCCGCCCGCATGCGCATCGCGCAGATCAACGGGTGTGTGGTGTGCATGGGCTGGCGCATTCCCGAGCTTGCTGAGCAAGGCGTGGACGAGAAGCTGTACGCCCACGTGGAAGAAGCGCACTCGCATCCGCAGTACTCGGAGCAGGAGCGTCTGGCGGTCGAGTACGCCGAGCGGTTCGCGTTGGACCACCGTTCGATCGATGACGCGTTCTTCGAGCGCCTGCGCGCGAGCTTCACCGACCCGGAGATCCTCGATCTCACCATCTGCATCGGCAACTGGGTCGCCTTCGGTCGCCTCACGATGATCCTCGACCTCGACGAGGCCTGCGAAGTTCGTCCGCGCGTCACCGCGTGACCCAGCCGTCATGAAAACCGCTCGATGAAGACAGCCGAGATCGACCTCTTTGATCTGGAGCTGTTCGCCGACGGGCCGCCGCACGACGTGTTCCGTCGCCTGCGCGACGAAGCGCCGGTGTGCTTCCTCCCCGAGCCCGACGGTCCCGGCTACTGGGCCGTCACCGGATACGACCTCGTGTTCGAGGTGTCGCGGCATCCGCAGCTGTTCGGCTCGAACCCGAACACGATGATCAAGGACGTCGCGGGCGACGGCGGTGGTGCGGGCGAGATCATGCTCAACCAGGACGCGCCGCGGCACACGCAGCTGCGCAAGCTGGTGAACCGGGGCTTCACGCCCCGTCAGATCACGATCCTTGAGCCACGGATCCGTGAGATCGTCGGCCGTCTGCTCGATGCCGCCGCGGCCAAGGGCACGTTTGATCTCGTGGCCGACGTGTCGGTCGAGCTCCCGCTCCAGGTGATTGCTGAGCTCGTGGGTGTCCCCGAAGCCGAACGCCACACCGTGTTCGCGTGGACCGAGAAGATGATGAGCCTCGACGACCCCGACCTCGGTGGAACCGTCGACGACGCCCGTGCCGCGATGGCTGAGATGTTCGCCTACGCCGACGGGCTGTGCGGCCAACGGGCCGGTGGTGACGGAACCGACCTGCTGAGTGTGCTGCTCGCGGCCGAAGTCGACGGCGACCGCCTGAGCCAGATGGACGTCGATCTCTTCTTCATGCTGCTCATGAACGCCGGGAGCGAGACCACCCGCAACCTCGTCACGGGCGGTGTGAACACCTTGTTCCAGCACCCGGAGGAGCGAGCGCTGCTCGCGGCAGATCCGACGCTGCTGGCCTCGGCCATCGAAGAGATGCTGCGCTGGGTCACGCCGGTCATGCACTTCCGACGTACGGCGCGCGCCGATACCGAGCTCGGCGGGCAGGCGATCGCCGAGGGCGACAAGGTTGCGATGTGGTACGTGTCGGCGAACCGCGACGAGAGCGCGTTCCCCGATGCGGATCGCTTCGATGTTGGCCGCACGCCGAACGAGCATGTGGCCTTTGGGGCCGGCGGTCCGCACTTCTGTCTCGGTGCGAGCCTGGCCCGCCTCGAAGCTCGCGTGATGTTCGAAGAGCTCGTGAACCGGTTCCCAGACCTTGAGCCGGCCGGACCGCCGCGGCGGTTGCGCTCGAACTTCATCCACGGCATCAAGGAGCTCCCCGTACGCATCCCGTCGGCGTGAGCTCACCCACCGATGAGTGACGCACTCAAGGGCCGCATCGCCGTCGTCACCGGCGCCGACCAACCCATCGCTCAGGGGTTGGGGCGGGCACTCGGGAGTGAGGGCGCCACCGTCGTCGAGGTGGAGGGGGCGTGGAACTCGCGTGAGGCCGCGGACACGGTGTTCGCGGATGTGAGGGATCGGTTCGGACCGGTCGACATCGTCCTGCATGCCGCCGTGCCGGCGATCGCGTTCGAGCCGATGGACCTCGTCGACGTCGACGACGAGCGTTTCGAGGCGATCTGGGAGCGCATGCTGCGCACGACGATCTTCTTGCTTCAGGCCGCGTACCCGCAGATGCAAGGGCGCGGCGGGCGAGTGCTGTTCGTAACGCCCACCATGTCGATGTCGGGGGCGGCTGGGCTTGCCCCGTACACGGCGGCTGTCGAGGCACAGCGTGTCCTGATCAAAGCAACAGCGCGCCAATGGGGACCCGAGGGCATCACGCTGAACTCGCTTGCACCTGCGCCAGAGCATCTGCCGATCGGCATGTCGTCCACCGAAGTCTCGCTCGCGCCCTCGGCGTTGGGCGGCCCCGGTGATCCGGAGCTCGACCTCGGACCGATCGCCGTGTTTCTCGCCAGCGACGCCGGCCACTTCGTCACCGGCGCCACCATCAGCGCGGACGGCGGCGTGTGGATGGCACCATGACCGGGCGACTCGCGGGCCGCACCGCGATCGTGACGGGCGCGGGCCAAGGCGTGGGGCTGGGGATCGCGCTCGCGTTGGCCATCGAAGGCGCCAACGTCGTGGTCGCGGCACGACGGGCCGAGACCGGCGAGCCCGCGGTGAAACAGATCCGCGAGCGCGGCGGCGAGGCCACGTGCATCGTGACCGACGTGACGAGTCGAGACGACATGGAGGCGTGTGTCGCGGCCACCGTCGAGCGCTACGGCGCGCTCGAGATCATGGTGCACAACGCATTCCGTGGCGGCACACCGCACCGCATCGAAGACGTCGGACTCGACGTGTGGGAGGAGAACTCGGGCACCGCAGTGTGGGGTTCCTTCTACAGCGCCGTGCTCGCGTTCCCGCACCTGCGTACCGCGGGTGCAAACGGGCGACTCATCCTGCTCACGTCGCCGGCCGGCGTGGAGGGAAGCGTGAACATCCCGCTCTACTCCGCGGTAAAAGCCGCGCAGCGGGCGATGACCAAGAGCCTGTCCAAAGAGTGGGGGCCGAACGGCATCACGGTGAACGCGATCGCGCCCGTCGCCGAGACTCCTGCGCTCGCGGGCGCGTTCGCACAGAACCCGGTGCTCAAGGAACGGGTGGAAGCGCGAGCGTCGTTGCGACGCATCGGCGATCCCGAGCACGACATCGGCGGTGTTGCGGTGTTCCTCGCCAGCGACGATGGCGGCTACGTCACCGGTCAGACCATCGTCTGCGACGGTGGCAGCTTCATGGGCCTCTAACCCGACCTAGAGCCCTGCGAGGTCGGCTTTCACCTGGCGGCGGAGGATCTTGCCGGTGGCGGTGTGCGGAAGCTCGTCAACTACTTCGAGGGTCTCGGGGGTCTTGAGCGAGCCGATCAGGTCGTGCACGAACGTGCGCAGCTCGTCGGGAGTCGCCGACGCGTTCGCCCGCAGCGACACCATCGCCGCGACCCGCTCACCCCACTCCTCGTCTGGGAGGCCAACGACCGCGGCCGATGCGACGGCTGGGTGATGCAGCAGTGCGTCCTCGATCTCCGCGGGTGAGATGTTCTCACCGCCACGGATGATCGTGTCGTCGCCCCTGCCCTCGATGTACAGATAGCCATCCGTGTCGATGCGACCGCGATCACCCGTGCGGAGCCACCCGTCACCGTCTCGGTGGGAACCCTCGCCTACGTAGTCGCCCGACACCTGCGCGCCGCGCACGTGCACCTCGCCCGACGCGTCCGCTGGAACCTCCGCGCCCTGCTCGTCGACGACGCGCACCTCGATACCCGGCACGGGTCGGCCAACCGACGACAGCCGACGTTGGTTCGCCGGATCGCCGTCGAGCGCGGCTCGATGGTCGTCGGGGCCGAGCACGCTCACGGTGCTGCTCGTCTCGGTGAGGCCATACGCGTTCACGAAGCCGGCATCCGGGAAGAGACGCAGCGCGCGAGCGAGGACGGGCGCGGGCATACGCGCACCCCCATACGCGAGGTGGCGCAACGTGGGAACTCGCAGGTCGGGATCGTCCTCCATCGCCGCAACGATCCGGGCCAGCATCGTGGGAACCACGAACGCATGCGTGACGGATTCGGCGCGTGCTGTCGCGAGCCACTCTTCCGCGGTGAAGCGGGGGAGTGGGACGATCCGACGACCGGCGTACGTGGAGCTCAGGATCGCGGTGACGCCCGCGATGTGGAACGGCGGCACGGCCACGAGCGCAGCCTCGTCGTCCTCGGCTGACGCGAACTCCACGGTGTTGAGCTGGTACGCGAGGAGTTGGTCGTGGCTCAGCACCGCGGCCTTGGGTTCGGCGGTCGAGCCGCTGGTGAACAACAAGACGGCGGGATGCGCGGGCTCGTCGGGAAACGCGTGACCCGCTTCAGGCGCGAACTCGAGCCACGCATCGTCGGCCACCTCGGCTGGTCGCAAACGGTGTAAGAGCTCGAGCCGGGCTGCTTCGGGCAATCGATAGTTGAGTGGCGCGTACGAGGCGCCACCCCACGCGGCACCGAAGAGCGCGACCGGAGTGAGGGTGGTCGTCTCGTGGACGAGCGCCACGGTGTGTGCGCCGGACCGCGCTACGTGCGCGCCGACCCCCGTGGCCAGTTCGCGCACACGTGCATACGTGAGTCCGCCGTCGCGAGATCCGAAGGCCACACGGTCGCCCAGACCGTCGGCCGCCATCTCGAGCAACATTGCGATGTTCATGTCGGTGACGCTCCGAACCCGAAGCGGAGACGGATCAGCCGGACAGTGATGAGCCGGACAGTGATCAGTCGGACGAGGGCAGCGGCTTGGCCTGGGCAATCGCCATCGGCTGCCCGTGACACGAGAGCTCGCCATCGCCGGCCTTCGTGATCAGCACCGTGGCCTCGCACATCGAGCACTGGTATCGCTTCCCGAGCTGGTTCGCCACGGTTTAGGCCTCGCCCTATCCCTCGCGCGGCGTCATCGGCGCGCCGCAGCACGACACTTCGGAATCCGTGGCCTTCACCACGATGATCTCGGTGCTGCACGTCTCACAACGGAGGCGGGCACCCACGGCTGGTCCAGTCATGCGGGCGACAGCGTACCGGCGCTGGCTGGTGCCGGCGCTACTCGAGGCCGGCGTAGTTGCTCATGCCCGGGCCCGGCTGCGGGAGTCCGAGCATGTCGGCGAGCACTCGGGTCACGGCGTTGTTCACCGCCACGTCGTTGTCCATCGGGAGGATCTCGAACTCCACCAAGAGGTGGGCGATGCGCATCATCACCACGGCGAACCGTAAGCCGGCGAAGACCTCGTAGAACTCGAGGTCGCGGGCGGCCCGCCCGCTGACCCTCTCGTAATGGGCCACCATCTCCTCACGAGTGGGGAAGCCCTCCATGCGAGGCGCGGGCATCCCCTCGTGGAAGTGCCGGTCGAGGAAGAGCCACCACCCGAGATCCATCATCGGATCGGCGATGGTGACCATCTCCCAGTCGAGCACCGCGAGCACCGTGTGGTCGGCGCCGAACAACTGGTTGTTGATGCGCGCGTCGCCCCAGCACAGCGTCAGCTCGGGATCCGACGCGGGTGCGTTGGCCTGCACCCATTCGAGTGCAGCTTCCGCGATTGGGGGTATGGGGCTTTCGCCGGCGGCCCAGTTGTACGACGCTTCGTAGTACCGCAGTTGTTGCTCGAAGCCGAGCGCGCCGTACTGCGGCTTGTCGAGAAACTCGAAGCCGAGACCTTTCCAGTCGACGGCGTGGATCGCTGCCAGCGCGTCGAGCCCGCTCTCGACCAACGTACGTCGTTGGTCGGGTGTCGACTCCTCGAGCAACCAGCCGGCGATCGTGTACGGCGGCGCGTCCTCGGGGGCTCGACCGCTCATCTTGGCCATGACGAAGAACGGTGACCCGAGGATGTTGGGATCTGTCTCGACCCACTTGATCGGCGGGACGGGAACGTTCGTGTGCTCGGCGAGCGCGATGAGCACGCGGTACTGCGACTCGAAGTCGGACTCGAGGAACACCGTGTGCTGCGTCGGCTGCGGTCGCACGACAAGTGCCTCGGTGCGGGTCGCGCCGTCTGCGCTCCACGACGCGTCGAAGATCAAGCTCTCGTTCGAGAAACCGGTCGACCCGGGACCACCGATGGGTCCGACCTCCACGGCGGACGCGCCGGGGATCTTCGTGGCGAGCCACCCCGCGAGGATGCCGCGGGTCTGCTCAAGGTCGCGTTGCTCGGGAACCGGCATGTCAGACCAACACTTTCAGATCGATGAGCTTCGAGACTTCGTCCGACCCAAAGCCCCACGGCGCGAGCACCTCGGCGGTCGCCGCGCCCGGGTGCTCGGGTGCGACGGGTGCCGCGTTGGCCGACCGGGAGAAGCGCGGCGCGGGTGCCGGCTGGGGAACGCCAGCCAGCTCCAGGAACGAACCGCGCGCCACGTTGTGCGCGTGGGTTGGTGCTTCCAGGGGCTCCAGCACGGGGGCGAGACACGCGTCGCGACCGTCGGCGAGCGCACACCACTCGTCGCGAGTCCGGGTGGCGAAGATCGCGGCGAACTGGTCTTTGAGTGCGGACCAGTTCGTGGGGTCGTCGCGATTGGGGAGTGTGGCGGGGTCGAGTCCGAGCACGTCGATGAACGCAGCGTAGAACTGGGGTTCGATCGCTCCCGCTGCGATCCACTTCTGGTCGGCACACGCGTACACCTCGTAGAACGGGGCCCCGGTGTCGAGCAGGTTCGTGCCCCGCTCACCCCAGAATCCCGATGCGCGCGCGGCATAGAACGGCGTGAGCATGAGTGCAGCGCCGTCGACCATCGCGGCGTCGACGACTTGGCCGTTCCCGCTGCGCTCGCGTTCGAGCAGCGCGGCGACGATGCCGAGTGCGAGCAGCATGCCGCCGCCGGCGAAGTCGCCCAGGAGGTTGATCGGCGGGGTGGGGGGCTGGCCCGCGCGGCCCCGCGGTTCGAGCGCACCGGCGACCGCGATGTAGTCGATGTCGTGGCCAGCCGCGTCAGCAAGAGGACCGTCCTGACCCCAGCCGGTGAGCCGCCCGTACACGAGACGTGGGTTTCGAGCACACACGACGTCGGGGCCGATGCCGAGTCGCTCGGCGACGCCGGGTCGAAACACGTCGATGAGCGCGTCGGCGCTGTCGGCGATGCGCAGGAACGTCTCGACACCCTCGGGCGCCTTGAGGTCGATGCCGATCGCCCGCTTGGAGCGGTACATCGCGTTCGTAGCGGGTCGACGGTGATCGACGGCTCGGGCCACGTCGGCTCGCTCGACGCGCAGCACTTCGGCGCCGAGATCGGCGAGCATCATCCCGCAGAACGGTCCGGGCCCAAGCCCCATGATCTCGACGATGCGCGCGCCCTCCAGCGGACCACTCATTCCGAGTTGGCTCCCTCGAAGGTGTCGTCGGCGACGGTGACCATCACGCCTTCGGCTTCTGCTGTGACCTCGCCGTCGACCAGCATGCGCCCGGTCACGTGGATCGTTCGAGCGCGCGTGCTCGCGATCTCGCCCTCCATCTGGATAGGGACGTGCAGCGGCGTCGGCTTGCGGTACTTCACGTTGAGCGATCCCGTGAAGAACACACGTCCCGACAACGCCGCGGCGGCACCAAGGATCTGATCGAACGCGGCGGCGATGAACCCGCCGTGAACGCGACCCGGCGGTCCCTCGTACGGGTGGCCGTAGACGACGGTGGCGCGGGCGCCGTCGCGGTCTCGGGTCAGAGTGATCGGTGGGGCGAGAGGGCTCGACGGTCCCATGAAAGGGTGCGACTCGAGGATTGCGGTGTTGTCTCCGCCGCGTTGCACGCCGGGAGTTCCGGCGTAGCGAGAGTCGCGGGCGTACGGCTCCAGCAGGTCGGCGAGACGCTCGAGCTCGTCGGCTGCAGCTTTGAGGTCGGACGCGGGTGCTCCACCGTTCACGATCGCGGCGATGAGACGACGTGTGGCGATGGTCACGCGCCGTGACGCCGCCACCTCAGGAGTGACATCGCTGTCCGAGTGCACGAAGAGCACCGGATGCCGGGTGGGAACTGGCTCATTGGGAGTCAAGGTGGAGCGGATCATAAACTGATGACCCGTCACATGAGCCGGGTCGCTGCGGTCAGGGCGACCATCAGGCCAATCAACCTGGAAGGACCGTCTCCATGGGTCAGCCCGTCATTGTCGAAGCTGTACGCACACCGATCGGCCGGCGTAACGGCTGGCTCTCAGGCCTGAAGGCGACCGAGACGCTGCGCCACGCGCTCTTGCAGGTGATCGAGCGTTCCGGCATCGATCCGATGCTCGTCGACGAAGTGGTCGGCGGTTGCGTGACCCAAGCTGGTGAGCAGGGCTCCAACGTCACGCGCAACGCATGGCTGAGCGCGGGCCAAGACCGGCTCCCGTACCAGACCGCGTGCACGACGGTC
>CAMDCC010000098.1 GCA_945889545.1 Bifidobacterium breve
GTGGTCGCAGCCGAAGCGATCGTTCCGCAGATCGAGGAGGCCGGATCGTGACCGACCGGGTCGAGCGTCTCCTCAACCTCACGGCCACACTGCTCGACGCGCGCCGTCCGTTGTCGCTGGAAGAGATCGCCGACCGTCTCGAACCGTCGTACCCCGAAGACAAGAGCGCACGTCGGCGCGCGTTCGAACGCGACAAGGAGACCTTGCGCGACCTCGGTATCCCGATCGCGGTGGAGATCGTCGATGGACTCGGCGGCGAGCAGGGATACCGCATCCGCCCGGAGGAGTACTACCTGCCCGACCTCGGTCTCACTCCGGAGGAGCGCGCCGCGCTCCACGTCGCCGTTACCGCCGTCCGCCTCGAAGGGGGAGCCGCGCGGGAGGGGCTGCGGAAGCTGGGCGGGTTCGAGGGTGTGAGCGCCACACCGCTCGCCGAGCTCGAAGCCACGCCGGCGCTTCCAGATCTGTTCGACGCGGTGACGAAGCGGCGAGTGGTGGCCTTCGACTACCGCGGGGAACGGCGCGCGTTAGAGCCGTATGGAGTGGTTCACCGGTTCGGTCACTGGTACGTGGTGGGTCGCGACCGCGATCGTGCCGCGCCCCGAGCGTTTCGAGTCGATCGCATCGAGGGCACACCAACCTTTGGTGACGGTGGCAAGTTCGAGACGCCACCCGACGTCGACCCTGCCGAGTACCTGCGCGCTGATCCGCTTACCTACGGCGATGAGCAGCCCGTCGAAGCGCAGGTGCTCGTCGATGCCCCACGCGCCGGCTGGGTGGTCGACGAGCTCGGCGAAGCGGCCGTGTTGGAGCGACGGGACGACGGCTCCGTCGTGGTCGGGCTGTCGGTTGTGAACCGGGCCGCGTTCCGGACCTGGGTGCTCGCGCTCCTCGAGCACGCCGAGGTGCTGGCCCCCGACGAGCTGCGTCAAGACGTGATCGAGTGGCTTCGAGGCCTCATGCCGGTGCCCGGTTGAATCGGCCGGCCCACTCCGGCCCTCGACTCGAGCGGATGCTCGCCCTCGTGCCGTGGATCCTGTCCCACCCGGGTACGACCATCACCGAGCTGGCGCGACGCTTCGAGATCGACGAACGCGAGGTCGAGCGCGATCTCGAGCTCCTCCCGATGTGTGGTCTGCCTCCGTACACCGCGGATCGGCTGATCGACGTGTGGGTGGCCGAGGACGGCGCGGTGTCAGTGCGATTGGCCGAGTACTTCGAGCGTCCGGTACGCCTGACTCCAGCCGAGGGGATCGCCTTGGTCGCGGCGGGGCACGCCTTGCTCGCGGTCCCGGGGGCAGACACGGCTGGCCCGCTCGCAACCGGACTCGACAAGCTCGAACACGCGCTCGGTGCGCGAGGCGGCGTCGCAGTGGAGGTCGGTGGTGCCGGCGCCGCGGGCGCGCTCGAACGACTGCAAGAAGCAGTCGATGGCGGGGAGCAGCTCGAGCTCGAGTACTACTCGTTCGCTCGGGATGAGATGACAACGCGAGTCGTTGACCCTGCACGCGTGTTCCATGCGTTCGGCGAGTGGTACCTCGCGGCGTACTGCCATCGCGCCGGTGGGGACCGCCTGTTCCGCGTCGATCGCATTCGAGAGGTGCGAGTCACCGGCAAGCAGGTTGCCAAGCATGAGAGCACCGACGGTGGTGACGAAGACGATCTCGGCAGCCTCGTCTACCGCCCTGCTCCCGATGACTTGCGGGTCCGGCTCCGCCTCGCGCCCGAAGCAGCCTGGGTGGTGGAAGACATGCCGACCGAGTCGGTCACACCGCGCGCACGCGGGCGCCTCGACGTCGTACTTCCGGTCAGTGCCGCTGGCTTCCTCGAACGATTGGTCCTCGGCCTCGGACCCGCGGCCGAGGTGTTGGGGCCACCGGAGGCCAAGGCGATCGCGGCGGACGCGGCCGCGCGCGTGTTGGCGCGCTACGAGACGTCGACATGACACATGTGTCTCGACCAGGGGTCATCTCGGTCCGTGTGCGAGGATGCACGCCTGTGGAGCCCGGTTCGTGACGCCTAACGATTCCGAAACGACACGCGTGGGCGACGGGGACGAGACCGCAGAGCTCCCGACGCCGGTCGGCACTGCGACGGAGAGCACCGCGGCGCCATCGAAGTTGCGGGCTCGCCGCAGTCGCGGGCAGCGCCTCCTCATCGAATGGACGTTGCTCATCGGAGCCGCTTTGGTGATCGCACTCGTCGTCAAGTCGTTCCTGTTCCAGGCGTTCTACATCCCGTCCGAATCCATGGTGCCGACACTCAAGGTCAGCGACCGCGTGCTCGTCAACAAGCTCAGCTACGACTTCCACGATGTGAACCGCGGCGACATCATCGTGTTCGAGGCGCCGGAGTGTGTTCGCAGCCTCGAGATCAAAGACTTCGTGAAGCGGGTGATTGGGCTTCCCGGCGAGACGATCACCGCGGATGCCGACGGCACGGTGCTGGTCAACGGGCGGCGCCTGAAAGAGCCGTATCTCCCCGACGGCACGATCACAAGCATGACCGCGGGTCCTCCGAGCGACGTCTCCTGCGAAGGTTCGCCGGGGTCAGTGAGCTGTGAAGCGCCTGCGAACGGCGAGCCAGGGTGCGTGGTCCCCCCCGGGGGCGTATTGGTGCTCGGCGACAACCGAGGTTCGTCGAAGGACGGTCGGGTCTTCGGCGCGATCGATCAAGACGTCATCGTGGGCCGAGTCTTCGTGCGCATCTGGCCTCTGGGCGACATCGGCTTCTTGTAAAAATCACCCGTTTGCAGGGATCAACCGTCGATCGCTGTGACCATGCGGTCGACATGGTCGCAGTAGACGGCGTCGATGCCGAACTGGGCCATGCCGCGCAGGTGACGGATCTCTTGGGTATCCCATGCGAAGGCCTTCACCTCGAAGCGGTGGAAGAGCGCGACCAGCCCCTTCGTCCACTCCGAGTGATGCATGTTCATCGCATCGATCTGCGCGATCGCCATGTCGGCCGCATGCCGCTCGAGGGGTGTCGGCAACCGCGACTTCGACTGTGAATGCACGAGACGCACATCGGGCGCGATCTCGCGGAGCGATCGCAGCGCCCGACGTGACGGCGAGCACAGCCACAGCTTGCTCGGGTCGCCGACAGCCCGAGCCAGGTCGATGATCTTGGGGCCGACCTCAGCATCCTTCAGGTCGATCGACAGCTCGTACTCGTGGCCTAGCTCGCGGTACAGATCATCGAGCCTGGGCACCCCCAGCTCGGCCAGCTCCGCCGCGCTCGACCCGCCCACCGGGTACCGCCGAGGGACCACCCCGAGCCGGGTGCCCCGCACCGAGGCGTCGTGCACGAGCACCACCTGACCGTCCTCGGAGACCCAGGCGTCGGTCTCCAGGCCCCGCGCCCCGTGCTCCAGGGCATGGCGGAACGCCGGCAAGGTGTTCTCGGGGTGATGGGCTCGAGCGCCCCGATGGGCAAAGGTGATTGGGGTCACGGTGCCGGGCATCGTAGGACGGCCCAGCCTTGAGAATTGGGCTGGAATTGGGCTGGAATTGGGCTGGAATTGGGCTGGCTGACCCTCAAGGCTCCCGAACGCCGTGCCGATGGAGCCTCATGGCGACCATCAAAGCGGAGTGTCACACGTGCGGCGCAGTTCGGCTGCGGGTTGCTGACCTCACCGTGAAAATCTGCGCGGACGACGATCGCGGTGCATACCGGTTCCGGTGCCCCCGCTGTGAGCGAGCCGTCCTCCACGACGCCACGTCCGCCATCTGTGCGTTGCTCGTCTCGGTCGGCGTCGAAGAAGAGGTGTGGAGCCTCCCGGCGGAATTGCGCGAGCAGCACGACGGCCCCGCGTTCACCCCAGACGACATGCTCGACTTCCATCTCCTCCTCGACGGTGGCGACTGGGCCAACCGGCTGGCTGGAGTCGAGGACGCCTCCGCCTGACGCGTCATCGCTGACACCCACGTTCTCACTGACGCCCACCTCCTCACTAACACGCTGACTGGTCGGACCCGACCCGGCGGTACCATCCCGCGAGTCATTTCTTCCTCATCGCGGAAAGGAGCGTCGCGTGTCTCTCGGCCCAGCGGAGATCATCGTGATCTTCGTGATCGCGCTGCTTGTCTTCGGGCCGAACCGCCTCCCTGAGGTCGGTCGCCAGGTTGGCCGTGGCGTCCGCGAGCTCCGCAAGTTCCAGCAGACGCTGAAGGCCGACCTTGACGACGTGCTCGCCGACGACGTCTCGGATCGAGCCGAGCCGGCACCTCAGTTGCCGCCGAAGGCCACCGCCGCGCCGGCCCCGCTTCCAGCGGGAGATGCCGAGCCGACGCCGGTGGTCGACGCCGAGAGCACCCAGTCGAGCCCCGACACGCTCGACCTGAGCCCGCCGCCGCCTCCGCCGCCTCCGCCGCCTCCGCCGCTGCCCGACCCGACGTAGCGCATGGCCCGCAAGAAGACCGATAACCGCATGACGGTTATCGAGCACCTGACCGAGTTGCGCCGTCGGATCATGATCTCGATCGGCGCCGTGGGCGCGACCGCGATCGTCGCGTACATCTTCGCCCCGGACGTGATCCGTTGGCTCCTCGACTTCTATACCGAAGCCGCGCCGAAGGGTACGGAAAACCACTTCATCTTTACGGGCCCGCTCGACGGCTTTGTCACGCGCCTGCGCGTCGCGACATACGGCGGCATCATCCTGGCGCTGCCGATCTGGCTCTGGCACCTCTGGCGCTTCATCACCCCTGGGCTCAACCCCAAGGAGAAGCGCTACGCAGTGCCCTTCATCTTCACCTCGACCGGCTTGTTCCTCGCCGGCGGCGTCGTCGCACTCATCACACTCCCGCAGGCGCTGCACTTCCTGCTCACTGCGGGCGGTCAGGACCTCCAGCCGTTGCTCGCAGCCGACAAGTTCATCTCGCTCGTCACGCTGATGATCCTGGCCTTTGGGCTGGCCTTTGAGTTTCCCGTGGTGCTCGTGTTCCTCCTCATCGCTCGGGTTCTCAAGGTGCGTCAGCTGAGCAAGTGGCGCCGTTGGGCCATTGTGGCGATCTTCGCGTTCGCCGCAGTGATCACGCCGAGTCAGGACCCCTACTCCTTGTTCTTCATGGCGGTTCCCATGCTGCTGTTCTACGAAGCAAGCATCATTATCGGAAAGGTGATGAAGCGATGAGCCCGTCCCGGCCGGCCCCACGGGGGTATCACGCGCCTCGCCGCCGACGTGAGGTGATCGTCGCAGCGATCGGCGTCGCCCTCGTGTTCGCGGTCGCCGTTGCGCTCATCTGGGTGCTCGCACCACACGAAGAGGAGTCCATCGACCCGTCGACGGTGATTCCTCCGATCGTGGCAACCACCACGACTGCACCGGCTGCGCCCAGCACGACCACGAGCACCTCGCCGGGGTGAGCCCGCGCGCCGAGTTCGAGGCGGCCCGGGGCTTCCCGCTCGACGACTTCCAAGCCAAGGCACTCGACGCGCTCGACGCCGGGCGTTCGGTGCTCGTCGCCGCGCCGACCGGTTCGGGCAAGACGCTCGTTGCCGAATACGCGATCGAGCTCGCGCTCAGCCTCGGCGAGAAGGTCTTCTACACCACGCCACTCAAGGCATTGTCGAACCAGAAGTTCGGTGACTTCCGGCGCGCGTACGGCGAGGAGCGAGTGGGGCTGCTCACCGGCGACACCTCTGTGAACGGTGATGCCGCGGTCGTGGTGATGACGACCGAGGTTCTGCGCAACATGATCTACGCCGGCTCAAGCACGCTCGACGGTCTCCGTTTTGTGGTGCTCGACGAAGTGCATTACCTGCAAGACCGCTATCGAGGCGCCGTGTGGGAGGAGGTGATCGTCCACCTGCCTCTCGAAGTGGATCTGGTGTGTCTTTCCGCCACGGTCTCGAATGCCGAAGAGCTTGCAGAGTGGATTGCCACCGTGCGGGGCGCCACCACCGCGGTCATCGAAGAACGTCGACCGGTGGTGCTCCATCACCGGTACCTGCTTGGCGAGCGCGGTGTCGACGGGCTGCACCTGCTCCCGACCTTTGTTGGTACACCCGACGACCTCAAGCCGAACCCTGAGGTCGCGAAGCTGGACCGCCAAGCGGCGCATGGGCCTCGGGACCGGGGTCGCACCAGGAGCCGGCTTCGGCCGCCCGGGCGGGTCGAGATGGTGGAGCTCCTCGCACGAGAATCGCTGTTGCCGGCGATTGCGTTCGTGTTCAGTCGCAAAGGCTGCGAGCAGGCCGTTGAGCAGTGCCGAGCGTCCGGCCTGGTGCTCACCACGGCCGACGAGGCCAAGCAGATCCGCGCCATCGCCGATGCGCACACCGCGGGGCTCGACGACGACGACCTGGCGGTCCTCGGGTTCGGTGCGTGGCGCGCGGGTCTGGAGGCGGGGTTGGCTTCGCATCACGCGGGTTTGGTGCCACCGATGAAGGAAGCGGTGGAGGAAGCCTTTGCGGCCGGCTTGGTCAAGGTGGTGTTTGCCACCGAGACATTGGCGCTCGGGATCAATATGCCCGCGCGTTCGGTGGTGATCGAGAAGCTCACGAAGTTCACCGGCGAGCGGCACGAGATGCTGACGCCGGGGGAGTACACGCAGCTCACCGGGCGGGCCGGGCGTCGGGGGATCGACGACGTGGGCTACGCGGTCGTGTGCTGGAGTCCGTGGGTCACGTTCGAGCAGGTCGCTGGCCTCGCGTCGCGTCGCACCGACGCGTTGCGGTCGTCGTTTCGGCCTACGTACAACATGACGGTCAATCTCGTGCGTCGGTACAGCAGCGAGCGGGCGCATCATCTGCTGAATCTCTCGTTCGCGCAGTTCCACACTGATCGGGATGTCGTCGCCTTGGAGCGGCAGCTCGAGCGCACCCAGACCGAGCTCCAACGAGAACGGGAAAGTGCGCCAGGAGCGCGTCGAAACAAGAGAGTGGATCGCCTCGAACGCGATGCGGCGCGTCTCGAACGCCGTGTGCGGAGCCGCAGTGAGAGCTTGGCTCGCCAGCTCGACCAGGTTCGTTCGGTGCTCGAGTCGTGGGGTTACGTCGACGGATGGGCGCTTTCGCCCGCGGGGGAGGTGCTCGCGAGCCTGTACACCGAGACCGACCTGCTCTTGGCTGAGGCAATGCGTGAAGGGCTCCTGGACGGAATCAAGGTGGCGGAGCTCGCTGCGCTCGTGTCGTGCTTCTCGTACGAGCGTCGGGGGTCGGACAGCGGTGAGCCGGCCCCTCCCGCTCGCTGGCCGACCGGGCGCGTTGCCGAGCGCTACCGCGCGGTCGAGAAGCTGTGGCGCGCGCTCAGCGCGAGCGAGAGCGATGCCGGACTCCCCGAGACGCGTGCCCCGGACCCAGGCTTTACGCCATACGCGTACGAGTGGGCGCGGGGTGAGGATCTCGGTGCGATCCTCGACGACGACGAGTTGGCGGGCGGCGACTTCGTACGCAACATCCGTCAGTGCGTCGATCTTCTGGGCCAGGTCGCCGAGGTTGCACCCGCGACAGCGACCCGCGAGGCCGCGCATCGCGCGGTCGACGCCTGTATGCGGGGCGTGATCCGCGCCGCGGCTGTGGTCACGTCATGACCCCCGACTCGGAGAGGCACACCGATGGCCGCTCGGATCAGGTGATCTTTGGTGTCGATGGCGGAGACCGCGAGCTGGCTGCAGCCATCGCCCGCCATCCCGGCTTGCGCGTTCGGTTTACGGCGGATGCATCCAGCGACCTCGCCAAGGCCCTCGGGATCGCCGGCGAGCCGCCGCGCGTGCGGGCACCGGTCACGCTCGACGTGCTCCATGTGGGCGAAACGGCTCGCGCCGTCAACATGGTGGTCCTCGGTTCGCCGCCGGATCGGCTCCGTCTGTGCCACCGAACGCGCCACTGTCGTGTGGACGTCGACGGTCGCACCGTGCACGACGGCCCGGCTACCACTGTCGTTGTGGCCAACGGCGAGTACCTGCGCGGGCTCGACGTGGTACCACGCGGTCATCCCGGCGATGGCCGACTCGAAGTCCATGTGTACGCGGTCGCGGCAGGGCAGCGACGGCGGATGCGGTCGCGACTCGCCACCGGCACCCATCTCCCTCACCCGGGCATCAGCACGAGCCAGGGAACCCAGACGACGATCCAGTGGGAACGGCCAGTGCGGCTGGAGGGAGACGGCGTGGACCAGGGACGGATCCAGCATCTGGAGGTCTCGCTGGGCGCTGGGGAGGTCACCCTGGTGCCCTGACCCGGCTCCCAGCATCTTCCCGCCGGCCTGCCGGGGTGTCGGCTCCATCCACGGGGCAGCGGAGGGGCGTCAGTACCATCGGCTTCCCGCCGGACCCCGGACCCCAGACCCCGGACCCCGGACTCAGGACCTGAGGACGAGCACCCAGATGCAGTACGCGGTCGAGCGCTTCAGCCCTGAAGAGGAAGCCACGCTGCGTCCGTATTTCACGAACCTCGACGGTCCGGTGTTCGCGCTCGTCAATCTCCCGGAAGTGGTGAAAGGCGCGCTTTTCGCGCGGTACTCCCGATCCTCCAAGAGCTTGCGTCGTCTGTTCCTCGACGAGTTTGTGGGCGATCTCGATCTGACCGGCGATCTCACGGTCGACGCGACCGTCGGCCTGGCGCGAGCCGAAGAGCTCTACGACCGGGTGTTCCTCGAATACGGCGACGATTCGGTTGCGCAGCTCGGTGGCGTACACCTGGCGTGCGAGCAGGCGTCGAACCTCCTCACCAAGGTGCTCGAGTGGGGACGGCTCATGGCCTACCTCGAGCAGTCGACGCGCTACATCCCGTACGACACGCGCCTCGACGGCCGCTACCGCTACCACCGACCCCGGCGCGTGCTGGAGTCGGAGTTGGGACTGCGCTACATCGCCGACATGGACGCCAACTTCGACTCGTACTCGCGCTGCCTGCCGATACTCATGGACTGGGCGCGCGACACCTACCCGAAACAGGCGAGCGACAGCGACTTCGTCTACAAGCAGACGATCAAGGCGAAGGCATGCGACGCGGCCCGCGGGATGCTCCCGGCCGCCACCCTTTCGAACGTCGGGATCTACGGCACCGGTCAGGCGTTCGAAGCACTGCTCATGCGCATGCGAGCGCACCCGCTGCCCGAGGCGCGCGCCTACGCCACCCTGATGCTCACCGAGCTCCGCAAAGTCATCCCTTCGTTTCTCACCCGCGTCGATCGCGAGGATCGGGGCGTCGCCTGGACCGAGTACTTCGAGCGCACCCGGATCGAGACCGACGCGGTCATCGCCCGCATCTTCAGCGAGGAGGCGCCCGAGGTTCGTGCTGAAGTCGCGCTCACCGACTTCGATCCGGAAGGCGAGGACAAGGTGCTCGCCGCGATCTGCTATCCCAACATGGCGCTGCCCGACGATCAGGTGCTCCGGCGGGTCCGAGCG
>CAMDCC010000099.1 GCA_945889545.1 Bifidobacterium breve
AGATTGATCAACGGCTCCCACCGCGCTGGAGTCGCAACAATCCGATCGATTTCGCCGGAGGAGAGACTCGCGACACGATCCCTGAGGTGCTCGAGCTCGTCGCCGCCCACGATGAGGTGGATGCGGTGATCTACCTCGGACTCGGAATCCAATCGAACCAGGCCCGCCTGATGCGTTCGGGACGGTTCTGGCCTGGTGACGGGCTCGAACGGATCGTGGCGTACCACGAGCGTCAAGACGAGCGCTTCGCTCAGGCGGCCGCCGACGCGAGCACCGCGACAGGGAAACCGGTGCTCACAGCAACGGAGCTCGCGTTCACTGACCCGACGAACGCAGGACCAAGCGCCGTGCGCGCAACGGGTCGTCTCTGCTACCCATCGGCCCACCGCGCGGTGGTCGCGCTCGAACACCTCTGGCGTTACGCGCGCTACCGCACTCAGCGCGACGTCGCGTGAGTCCGACTCGCACGTTCGGGGTTGTAGCGGCGGTCGCAGCCGCTGCCTGTGCCGCTCTGGGAATGTTCCGGAGCGACGATGCGATCGCCGTGGTGGACCGCGGTGCGGTCGAGACCCCGCTCTGGTCGCCGCGCCGGGTCCCGCAACCCATTGTCGATGCCGTCGGTAGTCAGAGACTTCAAGCCGCACTCGACGCGCAGGTCGCTGGCGTCGACGCATGTTTCGTCGTTGACGAGGGTGGGGCGCCGCTGGCCGCGCACTTTCCCGACCTACCGATCGTGCCCGCGTCCACCGAAAAGGTCATCACCGCCGCGGTCGCTCTCTCGGTGATGGGACCCGAGGCGGTGCTCACAACGCGTGCCGTGGCGACCGCAGCACCAAAGGACGGCGTGCTCGACAAGCTCTGGCTCGTCGGCGGTGGCGACTTTCTCTTGATGACGCCCGAAGCCCAGGCTCTCCGTGAGCAAGACCGCGAGCTGCGCGGCACGCCAACGACATCGCTGACCGAGCTGGCCGACGCGCTGGTCGCCGCCGGGGTGAAACGCATCCCCGGTGGGATCATCGGCGACGATTCGCGCTACGAGACGTTGCGGTACCTGCCCACGTGGAAGGACAACTACCGCACCGAAGGCCAAGTGGGTCCGCTCGGTGCGCTCACCGTGAACGGCGGGTTCAGTCAGCTCGAACCTCCGATTCCTGTCACCGACCCCGCGGTGTTCGCAGCGTCTGAGCTCGGTCGCTTGCTCGCCGACCGAGGCGTGACGGTCGGCAGCACCGCGACCCGAGGAACCGCGCCGGGCGATGCCGTCGAGATCGCCAAGGTCGAATCACCTCCGCTCTCGGCACTTGTGGGTGAAGTGCTGGCCGTGAGCGACAATCTCGGCGCGGAGCTTCTCGCCCGTGAGATCGGCTTCCAAGCGGCGAAGCAGGGAACGACGACCGCCGGCCTGCAAGCGATGCTTGCCGAGCTCACCGAGCTCGGACTCCCGACGACCAATGTCCAGTTCACCGACGCGTCGGGGCTCGATCGCGGGAACCGTGTCACCTGCCAGCTCCTTGTCGCGACGCTCGACCTCGGCGAGGAGGCAGAGTTCGCTTCGTTGTGGAGCGGGCTGGCAGTCGCCGGCCAATCTGGGACGTTGGCGACGCAGTTCGACGGCACGGTGCTCGAAGGGACCCTCCGCGGCAAGACCGGATCACTCGACGGCGTCACCGGGCTCGTGGGGCTGATCGATGTTGGGAGGTCCTTGCGCTTCGCATTCGTTGCCAACGGTGGATTCACCGAGATCGGCGGCGTCGGGTTACGAACTCGGATCGCGACGGTGATCGCCACGTTCCCCGATTCACCGCCGGCAGACGTGCTCGTCCCGAGGCCGGCCTCGGACGCGACATCCGCGAAACCGTAGACTCGCCCGCGATGGCCGACACCGGTGACGCGGCAGCAGACACGCCCAGCGCACCACTCCCACAGGTCGTGCTCGAGTTGCGCGATCTCGTGGTCACGTACGTCAAGCAGGAGACGGTCGTCCCGCTCCGTCAGCTTGGGCGCTACGTGGGCTTTGGCATCGCCGGCGCATTCCTGCTCGGACTGGGATCGTTGCTGTTGGGCGTGGGCGCCCTGCGCGCGCTCCAGACCGAGACCGGCGACACGTTCGCAGGCGACTGGTCGTGGGCGCCGTACGGCATCACCTTCCTCGCTCTGATCGCCGGGGGGATGCTGGCCTGGGCCGCCCGACGGTCACGCCTCGAGCGCAAGGAACGCAAGAGATGAAGTGGAGGCGTGGCCGGATCGCCGGGATGCCGCAACGGAATCGCCCGGTCGAGGAGGAGAACTGATGAGTGCACGGAGTGCCGCGCGTCCGATTACCCGCGCCGACCTCGAGGCGAAGTTCCGCCAGGTGCAGAGTGGCACCCAAAAGGGAGCAGACACCGCCCGCGGAGTTGGCAAGGCCACGGGCGCGCTCGTAGCGGTCGGCGCGCTCGGCGTCGCGTACATGCTTGGGCGCCGCCGGGGTCGCAAGCGCCGCACCATGGTCGAGATCCGGCGCGTCTGATGCGGCACCGATGAGTCCGCTCGTCGGACGGCTGGTGCGCAAGGGGTTGCAGCGCGGTCTCGTCGAGGGCTCGCGGGGCTGGCTCTACGTGGGCGCAACGGCTGCCGCGGTCGGGATCGCCCGTTGGTTGATCACGGAACCCCCGGAGACCGTGTTCCTTTCGGAAGTGAAGCCGGGCCAAGCATTCGAGATCCGCACGGTGAAGCGCGACGCCGCCGACCGCAAGACCAAGCGCCGGTAGCCTTTGTCACAATGAAGATCCTGCTGCGGAACCCGCGGCGCGAGATCGAGATGAGCGGGCCGTGCACGGTGGCTTCGCTGCTCCAACGGCTTGAGCTGAACCCTGAATCGGTGCTCGTCATCGTTGGCGATGAGCTCGTCACCCGCGACGCCCGCCTCGAAGACTCGGCCAACGTGGAGATCCGTCCGGTGATCTCCGGTGGTTCGCAATGAAGTGTCGGGTGTGCCGCGGCCCCGCGGTGATCGACATCAAACGCCACAACGCTGGCTTTTGTCGAGACCACTTCCTCGTGCACTGCCGTGAGCAGGTGCGTCGTGCCATCCACGACCACAAGATGGTGGAACCGGGGGACCGGATCGTCGTCGCCGTGTCGGGAGGGAAGGATTCTCTCGCGCTCTGGGATTTGCTCGTCGGCCTCGAGTACGACGTCGACGGCCTGTACCTCGGACTCGGGATCGGTGAGTACTCAGGGGAGTCGGTGCAGTTCGCTCGCGACTACGCGAGCGGGAGGGGCCTCAAGCTTCACGAAGTCGACCTGCACGACGACCTGGGCTTCACCGTGCCCGATGCAGCCGCGGTCACGCATCGTTCGCCGTGCGGCGCGTGCGGTCTGTCGAAGCGCCATGTGTTCAACACCTTCGCTCGCGATCACGGATACGACGTTGTGGCGACGGGCCACAACCTCGACGATGAAGCCGCAGTCCTGCTCGGCAACGTTCTCCGCTGGGAGACCGGTTACTTGGGTCGCCAATATCCAGTGCTCCCCAGCGCGCCGGGCTTCGTGCGCAAGGTGAAGCCACTCGTGCGTCTCGGTGAACGCGAGATGGCCGCGTACTGCGTGCTCCAGGGCATCGACTATCAGGTGGAGGAGTGCCCGATGGCGGAGGGCAATCGCCACCTCGGGTACAAGGAAGTGCTGAACGCGCTCGAAGAGCGTTCGCCGGGTTCCAAAGCATCCTTCTTGTTCGGTTTCCTCGAACGCGCCCACGCCCAGTTCGCAACCGTCGCCGTCGAGGAGCGCGAGGGGTTGAGCGCATGCATCGAGTGCGGGAGCCCTACTACGGGTGAGGTCTGCGCGTTCTGTCGTCTGCGTGAGCGCGCCTCGGGCGCCTCGCTCGGCGAGAGGCAGTAACCGAATGCCGGGCGTGTTGGCCGCGGGGGACCGCGTGCTCCTGACCGACGTGAAGCGTCGTCGCCATCTCGTCGTTCTCGCACATGGCGGCGAGCTGCACCTGCACACAGGGGTGGTGAAGCACGACGATCTCATCGGCTCGGACGAAGGCATCACCGTGCGCAGCTCGAAGGGTGCGCGGCTCGTCGCAGTGCGCCCCACGTTGTCGGACTACGTCCTCGAGATGCCCCGTGGTGCGCAGGTGATCTACCCGAAGGATCTGGGTCCGATCCTGATGCTCGGCGATGTGTTCCCCGGCGCCAAGGTGCTGGAGTCAGGCGTTGGGTCAGGCGCGTTGACGATGACGCTGCTACGCGCGATCGGCCCGACCGGTCGGGTGATCGGCTACGAGATTCGCGACGACTTCGCCGACCGGGCTCGTCGCAACGTCGAGGCCTTCCTCGGCGACGACGTCCCGCTCGAGATCCACGTCCGCGATGTGTACGAGGGGATTGACGAGGACGGGCTCGACCGGGTCGTGCTCGACCTTCCGGAGCCCTGGCGTGTCGTGAAGCACGCCGAGACCTCACTGCGTCCCGGCGGGATCCTCATTGCCTACCTGCCGACGATCGGCCAGGTTGCGCGTCTGCGCGAGCAGCTCGAAGAGTCGGCGTTCGGGATGGAGCAGTCGCTCGAGGTGCTCCATCGCACGTGGCATGTCGAGGGGCAGTCCGTGCGGCCCGACCACCGGATGGTTGCGCACACAGGATTCCTTACAAGCGCGCGGCTGCTCGTTCCGAGCGGGTGAACTGGCTCGACGCGGTCATTGCACTGCTCGCGGTCGGAGCGGTGTACGCCGGGTATCGACACGGCCTCGCAGCCCGAGCGCTTTCGTGGCTCGGGCTTGCGGTCGGACTCGTGATCGGCGCGCTCTTTGTCGACGACATCGCCGATGCCTTGCAGGAGTCTTCGACGCAGACGAGATTGCTCGGGTCGATCGGGTTCCTCTTCATCACCGCGGTCATCGGGCAGACCTTGGGGGTCACGCTCGGTGCGCTGCTTCGCCGCCACCTCCCCGCCGAGAGCCTGTTGAGCGCGGTCGACCGGATCTCCGGTGCTGCTGCGGGCGCATTCGCGGTGCTGGTCGCGGTCTGGATGCTCCTTCCCGCCCTCGCGAACGCACCCGGTTGGCCGGCCCGTGCCGCGCGTGGGTCGGTGATCGTCCGCGCGGTCGACCGGTTCGGTCCCGAGCTTCCGCAGTCGCTCGTTGAACTCGGTCGCCAGGTTGCAGCCGCGCCATTTCCCGACGTGTTCGATCTTCACGATCGACCAGGCGATGTGGGATCTCCGCCGCTCGATGGGCTCGCGCCAGAGATCGCCGCCCGGGTATCGCAATCGGTCGTGAAGGTTGAGGGTCGCGCCTGCGACCTGATTCAACAGGGGAGCGGTTTCGTCGCGGCCAACGACCTCGTGGTCACGAACGCGCATGTGGTCGCGGGAGAGAGCGAGACCATCGTGCTGACACCGGAAGGACGCCGCCTCGATGCTGTCGTGGTCGAGTTCGACCCGAGCCGTGACCTTGCGGTGCTGCGCGTCGCAGTCCTCAACCTCAATCCGCTCGTGCGGGTCGACGGCGAAGTGGGCACAACCGGATCGGTGATCGGCTACCCCGGCGGGGGCCAGCAACAGGAATCGCCCGCGCTCATCGTCGAGGAGATCATCGCCCAGGGCACCGACATCTATCGAGACGCACCGACCGATCGCAGCGTGTTCGTGCTGGCAGCGGCACTCGAACCCGGCGACTCGGGTGGCGCGCTCTTCGATACGCAAGGTCGCGTCGTGGGATTGGCTTTCGCGATCGATCCCGGTGACGTCGACACGTCGTACGCATTGACCGGCGACGAGGTGGATCGCGCGCTCAACCGCGCGCAGCGCAACGGCGCGTCGACACCGGTCTCCACGGGCCCGTGTCTCGTCGATTGACGGACGCGAAACGACCCGGGCACTGCCCGGGTCGTGGTGGTGCTCGCGGTGATGTGGGAGTCGCCGCTCACGCGGCGCCTTGATCAGTGAACTTGGTCAGTCGACTTCGATGAAGATGCACTCTCCGGGGCACTCTTCGGCCGACTCGATGACCGCTTCTTCCATGCCGGCCGGAACTGCAGCAAGACCCTCGGCGCCACCCGGTTCACTGAACACCTTGGCGTCTTCCTTGACGTAGGCAAGGCCGTCGTCGAGGAGGGTGAACACATCGGGAGCGATCTCTTCGCAGAGGCCGTCGCCGGTGCAGAGGTCTTGGTCGATCCAGACCTTCATAGTCAGCAGGTGCTCCTTGTGAGGTGTACTAGCGGCAGCGTAGACGGGGAGGCTGTATTTCTCAAGCCAAGCCGGGGTAAATAAGGGCAAGCCCGGGGTGAACATGGGCAAGCCCGGGGTGAATATGGGCAAGATGGAGCCCAAGTTCCGGCGAAGCCTGATGACGCGGTGGGCGGAAAGCGCCGGTGTAGGGTCGCTCGACCCCGAAAATCAGCCGATTCGGGACCTGGAGGTGGGACGTGGCGACGGAGCACGAGCGGCGCCTCGCCGAGTACGAGCACCAGGTCGGTGAGCTCCAGTCCCAGCTCAAGGCGCTCGAGGAAGAAGTCGTCGTCTTGCGACGCCGACTCCAGGACGCGCCGAAGCGGGTCCGGACTCTCGAAGAGCGCTTGCTGGAGGCCAAGGGTCAACTTGCGCAGGCCGTCTCCCAGAACGAACGCCTCTCGGCCACGCTGCGCGAGGCCCGCGAGCACATCGCGGCGCTGCGCGAAGAGGTCGAGAAGCTCACCATGCCGCCGTCGGCGTACGGCACGTTCCTTGCACTCAACGACGACGGCACGGTTGACATCTTCACAGCCGGCCGCAAGATGCGCGTCGCCGTGCATCCCGAAGTGGATGTGGATGCCCTCGAGCGCGGCCAGGAGGTCGCGCTCAACGAATCGCTCAACGTGGTGCTCGCACGCGGCCTCGAGATCTCGGGCGAGGTGGTGATCCTCAAGGAGCTGATGGAGGATGAACGCCGCGTGCTCGTGGTCGGCCGCGCCGACGAAGAGCGCGTGTGCGAGCTCGCCGGGGTGATGCTCGGCACCAAGATCCGCTCCGGCGATCACCTCCTGCTCGACACGCGCTCGGGCCTCGTCGTGGAGCGCCTCCCGCGCCCCGAGGTCGAAGAGCTCGTGCTCGAAGAGGTTCCCGACGTCACCTACGACGACGTCGGTGGCCTCGACGATCAGATCGAGCAGATCCGCGACGCGGTGGAGCTGCCGTACTTGTACGCCGACCTCTTCTTCGAACACGAGCTCCAGCCGCCGAAGGGCATCCTGCTGTACGGGCCTCCCGGTTGCGGGAAGACGCTGATCGCGAAGGCGGTGGCGAACTCGCTCGCAAAGCGAGTCGCGGAGAAGACCGGCAATGAGAACACGCGCTCGTACTTCCTGAACATCAAGGGTCCGGAGCTGCTCAACAAGTACGTGGGCGAGACCGAGCGACAGATCCGCCTCATCTTCCAACGCGCACGCGAGAAGTCCGAAGAGGGTGTGCCCGTCATCGTGTTCTTCGACGAGATGGACTCGCTCTTCCGCACGCGCGGCACCGGGATCTCGTCCGACATCGAGAGTACGATCGTGCCGCAGCTGCTTGCCGAGATCGACGGCGTCGAGGCGCTGAAGAACGTGATCGTGATCGGCGCGTCGAACCGCGAAGACCTCATCGACCCGGCGATCCTGCGCCCGGGCCGCCTCGACGTGAAGATCAAGATCGAGCGGCCCGACGAAGCGAGCGCGCAGCAGATCTTCCGGCAGTACCTCACGGCCACATTGCCGATCTCCGTGGAGGAGGCGGCCGAGCACGGGAGCCCCGAGGCGGCGATCGAGGCGATGATTGTGGCCGCGGTCGATCGCATGTACGCCGAGGACGACGAGAACCGCTTCCTCGAGGTCACGTATCAGAACGGCGACAAGGAAGTGCTGTACTTCCGCGACTTCTCGTCGGGCGCCATGATCGAGAACATCGTCCGCCGTTCCAAGAAGCTGTCGATCAAGCGTCAGATCGAGGGCGGCGAGCGCGGCATCTGCACCGACGACCTGCTCGCGTCGATCAAGCAGGAGTACCGCGAGCACGAAGACCTGCCGAACACCACGAACCCCGACGACTGGGCGAAGATCTCCGGCAAGAAGGGCGAGCGCATCGTCTACGTGCGCACCCTGATGTCGGAGGGAGAAGACGCGAAGGGCGGTCGTCAGATCGAACGCGTGGCGACGGGGCAGTACCTCTAGCTCACAGCCGCGTGTACGGCGTGAGCGACGCGGGGATGTCGACGCCGTCCAATACGTCCGAATCCGCGATCGGCTCTCCGGCAGTGATCGTGAGCGGCGCCACGCCGGCCCAGATCGGGAGTGCGAGGTCATCGGGGTCTTCGATCGGACCGTCGGTTCGACGCTTCGCTGATGCAGTGTCGATCGGCAGCTCCAACACGGCGGTCTGACGCAGCTCGGCGTCGGTTGGTGAACGCGCTTCGGTCGAGCGGCCGGGCATGACGTGGTCGACGACCGCGGCCAGCGCTTGCCGGCCTCTTCGAGGTCCGTGATGCGCCGGGCGACGCCGACGACCACGACCGAGCGGTAGTTCATCGAGGTGTGGAACTGCGACCGCGACACGACGAGCGCGTCGAGCAGTGTGACCGTGACGCAGACACGTGCGCCCGCGTCGAGAGCGCGGAGCAAGCGCGTCGCCACCGAGCCGTGCAGGATCAGGCGGTCGTCGTTGCGCCCGAACACCATCGGGATCACGAACGGTTGGCCGTCGACGCTGATCCCGACGTGGGCGATCAGCGCCTCGTCGAGGATCGCGTACGCGTCGGCCCGTTCGTAGCTCGCGCGATCGGGTTTGCGTCGCACCGTGACGGCGTCGGTTTTGGTGAGATGTGGTGAGGGCATGGTGTGATGCTCACGCGTGAGAGGGCGTCAGACAACCGAATTCGCCGGTCTTGGATGCACCGAAGACGCCGGTAGCATTGATTCATGGAGATGCACCGAAGGCATGGCCGGATGGTCGGGATGCCGCAGCGGAATCGACCCGAATAGATGGCCGTCCCGAAGGTGTGTGGCATCGAGACTGAATACGGTGTCGTACTCCGGGGCGCGGGCGAGGCGAACCCGGTGCTCGCATCGTCGATGCTCATCAACGGGTACGTGGAGCACCACAAGGTCGGTTGGGACTTCGACGATGAGTCGCCCGGGCGTGACGCTCGCGGCTTCGCCCGCGACGGTTCGCAGCCACCCGAGATCGAGACGCACCTCGTCAACACCGTCCTCACGAACGGCGCCCGCTACTACGTGGACCACGCGCACCCCGAGTACTCCACTCCTGAGTGCGCCGACGCGTTGGAGCTCGTGGTTGCCGACAAGGCGGGGGAGCGGGTGCTGGCCCGTTCGATGAAGGCCGCGAAACGAC